>NZ_JANSHO010000008.1:0-32087 GCF_047502635.1 Synechococcus sp. RC10B2 | reverse complement strand
AAGTTGGTTTGCTAAGTGCTGCTATTGTACCCCTTGAGCCCTTAACAGGCTGTAGGAGTTTTCCCATCTTATAAGGGTGGGGGAGAGAGCACCGACTTTGGAAAGCCAATCCTCCGGGCAAGCTACCTCGTGGAAGGGGAAAGCCCCCCTCTTCAAAGGGAGAGGAGGTCACTGCTTGCGCTGAATCCAATAGGTGGTAAATAGCTCGCCACTGGCCTGTTTCTGGATTTTGCCCCCCAAGTCGGCGATGCGCCGCTCCCACTCCTGTAGGGGCGTGAGAATCGGCTCGCTGCCTTTGAAGAGCTCAATCAACCCCCACTGTTCGGCCCACACCGACTCAGGATTGACCACTTCGATAATCACTGGCGCAGCCGGACGCAACACCCGCCTCAGTTCTGCCCAAACCGCGTCAAAGTAGTCTATCGGGTAGTAGTACAAAAATCCTGTAGCAATGGCCAGATCGAACTGCTCTGGCCCGTAGTTTTCCAGGTGATGGGCGGATCCCTGCTGCATCGACTTGAACAGCTTGGAGTTAAGCTGCGGTGCCCGCGAGCGCACAAAGCGCACGATCCCCCCGCTCAGCTCATGGCCGTAAAAGTAGGCCTGCCAATCGTTCCAGGGATAGGTCAGGAAACTCACTCCACAGCCCAGATCCAAGCAGGCTTCCCGCTTTTTGGGGGCGCGCAATTGCCAAAAGGGGATCCCCAGGCGTTCCTGGAGGTGATCCCGCTTTTGGGCTTGCCAAAAGGGCAACTGTTCCAGGTCGGGGGGAAGCTGCCAACTGGCCCGACCCAACTGCACCTCCAGCTCCCGGTTGAAGCGGGCGGCTACGGCGGCAAGATAGGGATCCCAGCGTTCCCCGCTTTGCGGTAGCTCCATCTTTGGCCGGCTCTGTTGTGGAGGCTTGGGCGCTTAACTGGCCTTTAACCTAGACTACCAGGAGGCCCGGCCCATAGGCCCCCGGCTGCAGGGATCCATTGACCCAACTGTAGCTGCCGAGGATGGTGCCGGCGGGGACTTGAGCTTGGGAGCCCAAGCGCGTGTAAGCGCCGATGTAGCAGGGCGCGTGCAATTGAACGTCAGGGTGGATCTCGGCGGTCTTGTGAACCCATACCCCTGGCGCCCGTTCTTCCACATCCTCGAGAGGGAAATCCCTCATCCGGCTCAGGAGAATGTCCAGTTGGCCGTGGTAGTAGCTGGCCGGCGTGCCCAGATCCCGCCAGTAGCCAGTGTGCAGGTAGGCTTGCAGCCGTCGCCCCTGCCGCAGCAAGTCGGGGAAGATACGCCGCTCGAAGCTGAGGGGATCCCCGCTGGGGTAGTCTTTGAAAATAGCCGGATCGAGGACATAGGTACCAGCGTTGATGGTGTTGGTGGTGAGGGCTTCGGCAGCAGTGGGCTTTTCCCGAAAGGATTGGATCCGGCCCCCTTCCCCTACCTCCACCAGGCCGTAGGCGGTGACGTCCTCCACCTGGGCGAGGGTGAGGGTGGCGACGGCCCCGCTCTGCAGGTGGCAGTGTATCAAATCTAATAAATCCAGATCGGTGAGGATATCGGCATTGAAGACCACTAAGGGATCCCCGCTGAAGTAGGGTTGGGCCAGCACCAAAGCTCCCGCTGTATCTAGCGGCGTCTCCTCGACGACGTAGCGGAGCTTTACCCCCCAAGCAGTGCCATCTCCCAGAGCCGCCTCGATCTGTCTGCCCAGATACCCCACGCTGAGCAAAATGTCCGTCAGGCCGGCCCGGCGGCAGCGCCCGATCAGCCAGTGTAAAAAAGGCACCTCTAGCAACGGCAGCAGAGGCTTCGGTTGCCACAAGGTCAGCGGCCGTAAGCGAGTTCCTTGCCCCCCTGCCAAAATCACCGCCTGCATAGCTATCCCCAACCCTACTTCTTCCCCGCATAGTAAGGAAAAAGAGCTCGGCCCGCCAGAGTCAATTCGCTGAGGGGGAGATGGCCGCTCAGGTGCAGATGGGGGGCAAACGGGCAGCCGGTTCCGCCCCGCTAAAACCGCCTGCCGCGCTTGGCGTGTCCCTGCCATAGGCCGGTGAAGAGAAAGGGGCCGCAAGGGATCGCCTCCAACCTCCCCTAGCGGGCATTGGCGTTTTTACGGTGCTCTACCTGCTGCAATCTTCACCGACTGCCCCGACGTCTGGGGATCCCGGCAGGCGGCCAGGATGGCCTGGGCGGCCAGGTGGCCGGAGAGGGTAGCCCCTTCCATGCTGTCGATATAGTCTTGGGCGGTGTAGCTGCCGGCAAAGAAGAAGTTGGGCACGGGGGTCTTCTGGTGCGGGCGATAGGGATCCATGCCTGGCGCTTCTCGGTAGAGGGAGTGGGCCAGCTTGACGACGCTGTACCAGGTCATGTTCAGTTGCCGCGACGAAGGAAACAGCTCGTGCACTTGGCGCAGCACGTGCCGGGCAATTTGTTCGTTGGACATGGAGATGAAGGGATCCCCCGGCGTGAGCACACACTGCAGCAGGGATCCCTGGCCGGGTTTGTAGTAGTCGGCGGGGCTGGTGAGAGCCAGATCGGCAAAGCAGGAGAAATCGGCATCGGGGGTGTAGAGGAGGTTGTCGATGCCAACTGGCTGCGGGTGGTCAGCGGCGCGTTTGGCCCGGCCCTTCAGCTCCGTCACCCAGCCGTCGAAGCGCAATTGCACCGTTGCCACGGGTACGGATTCCAGCTTGTAGAGGTTGTCGAACTGGGGCCACTGCCGCCACACCTGGGGGATCAGCCGTTTCGCCCCTTCCACGGCTGTTGCACACACGTACACATCCGCTTCCACCCGCTCGCCATTGGCCAAGACCAGACCGGTTACTGCGTAGGGAGGAGAGTCGCTGACTTCAATGCGGCTGACCCCTCTGCGGGTGTAAACCTGGCCGCCGCGGGCTTGCAGGTAGCGGACGATGGGCTGGGTGAGGTAGTTGTCCGGGGATCCCTTGAGGAGGTTGAGCTTGGAGGCATCGGTTTTGCTGGCAAACATCTGAAAAATGGTCAGCATGCAGCGGGCGGAAATCTGCTCCGTATCGATGAAGCCCAGGGCATAGGCAATCGGGTTCCACATCCGCTTCAGGCTGGCCTCGGATCCCCCGTGGCGGCGGAACCACTCGGCAAAGCTCATCCGATCCAAAGCGCGAATCTGCCGCATCGCCCCCTCGTAGTCCAGCAGGCCGCGAATCAGAGGGCTGGTGCCCAGCGCCAGGGCGTTGCGCAGCTTATCGGCCCAAGAGAGCTGCTCGGTGGCAAAAAAAGCCTTGAGGCCGTTGAAGGGCGCCCCTAGCGGGAAGCGAAAATCGAGGCTGGCCACCTGCCCCCCGCGGTTGACAAAGGTGTGGGTGTGTTGCTTGGGCAGCAGGTTCTCGTAGGCCCCCACCTTCTTCATCAGGGCAAACAGGTTGCTGTAGTTGCAGAAAAAAACGTGCAGCCCCATCTCGATGTGGTTGCCCTCGGCATCCTGCCAGGAGCCCACCTTGCCGCCCACAAAGGGCCGCGCCTCGTAGATCTGCACCTGGTGCCCCGCTTCCACCAAATCCACCCCTGTGACCAAGCCGGCCAACCCGGCCCCGATAATGGCTACCCGCATCGTGATCCCCTCAAATGAGCTCAGCCAAAGGCTGAGGCAACTGCAAAGAAAGATAAACTTCTCTCATTCTGGAACAAAATGCGCCAGGGATCCCTGGCTTGACAAACGACCGCAAAACTTGCCATGATAGATGTCCGATGCGGATGTAGCTCAGTGGTAGAGCTTCTCGTTGCCAACGAGACGGTCGCGCGTTCGAATCGCGTCATCCGCTTTTCGATCCCTCACCCCCGTCTCCTCTCCCAAGGGGAGAGGGGAGGTGTTAGCGCTTGTAGAAGGTCTCCAGGCTGTGGCGGTCGCCCACAAAGCGCCAGTGCCAAGGTTCGTAGTTCACCCCCTGCGGATTGTTTCTGGGGAAAGACAGCTCAAAGCCAAAACGGGCGGCATTTCTCTCCAGCCACCGGAAGGCAGGGGTGGTCTCAAAGGCTTCTTGAGTGTCCCACTGAGGAAACTGGGCATCGCCAATATCAATGGCGTAGCCGGTGTGGTGCTCGCTGTAGCCGGGGGGAGCGCTGAGCGCAGCCCGTTCTTCCGGTCGCAAGGCTCGCGATTGGGCCAGTTGAAAAAACAAAAACTCCTGCTCCGCTATCGAGCGAAACCCAGAGATAGGGACAAGGCGGATCCCGTCGGCTTGGGCTGCTTCACTCATGCGCAGGTAGCTCTCGGCAGCCGCCTGGCGCAGGCGCACCTCTCGACCGTGGTAGCTGCCCACCACCCGTAGGCTATCTGCGGGGGCCTCGGAATAGGCATAGTGCCCCAGCAGCGAGACCCGCTCATTCTGCTCAGTTGGCTGCGCCAGAGGGGGCTGACCGGCTTTTTCGAGGACTGGGGAATCTGCTGGGGATCCCGCCAATCTCTCCAGCCACCACGCCATCCAGAGCAGCAAGCCAACTATGGCCAGCCCTACGCCCAGCCACAGGCCCCACGAAGCTGAGGAACCTTGCGCTTTTTCCGCACCAGATGGCTGGCGACGCGCAACCGGAATGTCGTCGTTCATGCGCAAGGGCTGGGATCTCAGAGAGGAACCGAAGAGATTTTACAAACCCAAGTCGGCCAAAATATCGCGGGCGTGGGTTTCGGTGTTGATGTTCTGATAGACCTTGGCAATTTTGCCCTCGGCGTCGATGACGTAGGTCACCCGCTTGGCGTAGCCGCCTCCATCCACATCGTAGGCGCGGGCGATCACCCCACTGGTATCCACCAGCAGAGGGAAAGGCAAGTTGTACTTCTCGGCAAACTTTTGGTGAGAGGCCTGGTCGTCCATGCTCACCCCCAACACCACCACGTTTTTGCTTTGATAATCAGCGTAGGCGTCGCGGAAGCCGCAGGCCTCTTTGGTGCAGCCAGGGGTGTCGTCTTTAGGGTAAAAGTAGAGGACAACGGTTTTCCCGGTAAAATCAGCCAGAGAAACTTGGTTGCCGTGGGTGTCGGTCGTGTTGAACCCTGGAGCAACGGTGCCAACAGCGAGAACCATAGACAGGTGACCTGAAGAGTGCAAGAGAGAAAGCTGCCCTCAGCATTTTCTTCAGCCCTGGTCGTCTCTGTCAAGCTGTTGCCGGCCCCGACCCGGCTGCCCGTTGCAACTCGACCACCAGCTCTTGGAACTCCACTGCCAGCCTAGAAGGCAGCCGTCGCCCCAGGATCTCCGCCAGCGACCGGTAGTACCACAGGGATCCCTCTTTGCCGCCGGAGAAGCGCTCCCAGAGCTGATCCCCCAGTTGGCGAAAGTCGCGTAGGATGCAGCGGACGTTGTGCAGCTTGTCGGAGGCGGCCACCAGCAAAACCGAGGCATCTGCGGTTTCCAAGTGCTTGAGATAGGCCACTTTGCGCTCTTTCCAGTCTTCTTTGGGCTCGCCCAGGGAGCTATCGCTGTCGGTGTCCGTGCATCCCAGGACGATCTGCAGCACCCGTTCTCCGAAGTGCTCCCGCAGCTCCCGTTCAATCTGAGCCCGCGGCTCGCCGCTGTAGCGGGGGCCATCCTCCAGGCTGTCGTGGAGGAGGGCAGCAATGGCCTCATCTTCGTCGGCGCCATGCTCCAGGGCGATGGACGCCACCGCCAGCAGGTGGCTGAGGTAGGGGATCCTTGTTCCCTTGCGGGTTTGAGCGGCATGCCAGCGGTAGGCGTAGCGCATGGCCTCGGCAAACCGCGGCGTCAACTGGGTAGACATAGGTATCTCTCCGGTCGAGGTTGGCAGTTGAGGGGATTGGTATTGGTAGGAAATCGTATCCAGAAAGCGTCTATTCCAAACCAAGCTTTGACCTGGTTGCCGAGCGGCACTCTGACTTTTGCTTCTTGGAACTTAAGCCACTTTTTCGGGTATGCTACTGAGAACATCCCCTTCTTACGGTAGCGCGGCAGGTTTGGTCTTAAACTCATTCCTTCTTGCCAGGAGAGCCTCAGCTTTTTCTTAGAGCTACTGAGTGCCTCAGCTACAGACTTACACGTCTGTTGTGCGGCGGAAACATACATTGCGATAAAGTGCTTGTTTTGGGTTCTGGCCATCTCAGCACAAAGCTCACCATAGCTTGCCCATCGCTTCGTTTTGAAATAGACTTGTCTCGCATAGTACAAAGCACAGTTGTACACCTTATTAGACTGTTGACACAAGTACTCTAATAGGGGGACTAGCTCCCTGTTCCTGACTCGAACCTGCTGACAGCCGTACTCCATCATTGTTGGCAAGCGGCATGACAACCGCAGTCTGACATGGGCAAGCGATAGTGCGAGAGGAAAGTCAACGGTACAATCACTACAACCATGGTGTGGGGCTAGCGGTTGTTTATCTTATTTTTTGGCCAAAGAGTAAGGAAAGAGGTCTTGGTGGGAGAAGTCAGGAAGAGGTTGTTTGAGCTATGAAACTATATCAACGACCCCCATCATGGGTAAGCGACTAAAGTGGCTAGCGGGCTTTTCCGCCCTGCACTCAAGTGCGGGGCTACCAAGCTATCCTTTTGTGTGCAGGTGGGGACTGGCCCGCAGGGCCTGGATCACCGGAGCCAGCTCGATGGCTGCGGGCCGCGTACCCAAGATCACAGAAACCAGGGGAAGGGTGGCCATAGGCTCATGGGCAGCGGCACCTGTAGAGGCTGGAAAGAGCTGATCCACTCCGCGCAGCTCATTGGGGTGAGCCTCTTAAAAACACAGGCAGCATAGGGCAGCGTTTTCCCAAGGTCACAAGCTGCCAGGATGGGGACTCTACTCAGTCAGGCTGCGAGCAGAACCCGGAAGAGGTTGTGCTCTCTTGTTCGCTTACCCCGATCTTAACTCCCCATCTGCTCCGCTGATCGTTCACCGAATATGCCAGAAAAAGGTTGACGGGATCCCCTTCCTGCAACTAGCCTAAAAAGGGCTGAAGAGATCCTCTTCTGGCTGTCCGGGTTGTTTCGCTTAACCTTTTTGGAGGAAAACGTTCAACAGCATGGACGCTTCCGGTAGTTGTAGCGCCAGCCACCAGTGGATGGTCTTCGAGGAGCACGTTCTTGAAGACTGGGCTCTTACTGGTGTCTTCCTTTTCCCCGCTGACAGCTTCTGTCGTCGCTTGAGAGGATCCCGTTTCGCCAACGCGAAGGGGTGGGAGAGTTTTCCCGGCTAGCTTTTGACTTGGGTGGCTCTCTCAGTCGGCGACGAACAGATGAGCTGAGCAGAGCCTTACCTGAGCAATGGGTTTGTACAGCCCTGTTCAGAAAAGGGGAGATCAGGAGTAATTCCGAGGGGATTCCCCTTGACTTTCCCGTTGTGGGTTTTGGGGTTTCCGCAGGCCTGGGGATCCCTTGGAGTCCCTTTTATCGGCTTGGGCGCTTGCGATCCAAGCTGGGCTTGGAGGCCTGGCGCTAGACCTACGGCTTGCTGCGCGGCCATCCAAGGGTTTCAGGGCTTCCCTGTGAGCCTTGGAGCACCGGTTGGCTGTTGACCTCCTGGTTCTCTTCATCCCGGCTGACCCCAACGTTCGGAGGTTTATCATGCGGCACAACATTCTTCGCGATCTCCTAACCCCTGCTTCCTTGGAAGCCGCCAAGCGAGCGGCCAACCGCGCCCCTATTGCCGAGCTGGTGCAGCAGTTGATGGAGATTTCTCCGCGGCAGCGGGTACTGGCTTTTCGGTTGCTGGAAAAAGACAAGGCCATGGCGGTATTTGAGTATTTGCGGCCTGAAGAACAGGCCGATCTCATCCGCAGCATGGAAAACCCAGAGGTGATCCGGCTGGTGGAAGCATTACCCCCAGACGAGCGGGTGCGCCTGTTTGAGGAGCTGCCGGCCAAAGTTACCAAGCGGCTGATCGCCAACCTCAGCCCAGAAGCCCGCGAAGCTGTGAATATCCTGCTGAACTACCCGGAGCGCAGTGCCGGTCGGCTGATGAACCTGCGCTACTTGGCGGTGCGCGATACCCTCACCGTCGGGGCAGCTTTGGCCAGTGTGCGCGACTCCCAACTGGGGGATGACGAGCTGGATGTGATCTTTGTGGTCGATGACCAGCGGTTCTACAAAGGTCTGGTGCGCACCGTGCGGCTGGTGAAGGCGGATCCCGACCTACCGATTCGGGAGCTGATTGAAGGGGTTGATACTGTGGCGCGGGTTACCGACCGGGATCTCCAGGCAGCTCGTTTGCTCAAAGATTCCGGCTTGCCGGCCATTCCGGTGGTCGACAGTGAAGGACGCTTGGTGGGAGATATCACCTTTGAAGATGTCATCAACTTGGTGGAAGAGGAGGCCACCGATGCGGCTTTGGCCCAAGCAGGGGTGGGCAACTTGCTCAGCCGAGACAAGGTTTGGAGCGAGCGCCTGGTTAAAGGCTCCCGTTGGTATGCCGTCCGTTTGCGCATCACTTTCTTGATCATCACCCTGATCGGCGGCATGTTGGTGGGGGGAGTGATCCAAACCTTTGAGGAAGTGTTGCAAGCAGTAACGGCAGCGGCTATTTTCATCCCCTTGGTCATGGATATGGGCGGCAATGTCGGTACCCAATCTACGACCATCTTTGCCCGTGGCTTGGCTTGGGGCCACATCAACGTGCGGCAGTTTCTCCCCTATTTGCTGCGGGAAGCCAGCATTGGTGGCATTATCGGTGCGATCCTGGGGGCCACGGCTGGGGTGATTGCCTACTTCTGGCAGGGGGCACCGAATGGGATCCCACAATTGGGTCTAGCGGTGGGCTTGGCTCTGGCCATTGTCCTCACTTTGGGGGCTATCTTGGGCGCCATTTTGCCCTGGGTGATGTTAAAGCTGGGCTTTGACCACGCTCCGGGAGCGGATCCTTTTATCACCACCATTAAAGACTTCACCGGCCTCTGGGTGTATTTCACCTTGGTAGCTTGGCTGGTCGGCGTTGAAGTCGAGTTCTGAGGCTGCTCTCTTCGCCTTGCAGTCCAACTTTGGCTCCCAGGCTACCCCCGGCCTGGGGGAGCTGGATTCAGATTGAATCCGATTATTCGTTCAGGAGGTGTGCCATGACTTTGAAAGCTCCTTCCACCACAGCTCAGTTCCGGTTGCTGCTGCAGCGCTACGCCCATCGAGTCAGCATAACCTGCGCTTTAGAAACGGGTGGTAAGCTGGCCCCAGAAGTGGCCTTTGCTCAACTGGAAACCCTCTGGCAGGCTCTGGAACAGGAGGCCAAAGCCCTGGGGATCCCAGATGTGGCCGGCTAGCCCTCACTCCTCCACGGCAACTGGAGCATGCCCTATGACCTGGATTGACTTCACCTTCCGCCTAACGGTTGCCTTTATCTTGGGATCCCTTATCGGGCTGGAGCGCCAGTGGCGGCAGCGCATGGCCGGCCTGCGCACCAACACCTTGGTGGCCACTGGCGCAGCCTTGTTTGTCATGCTCTCAGTGCTCACCCCTGATGAAAGCAGTCCAACTCGCATTGCCGCCCAGGTGGTGTCGGGGATCGGCTTTTTGGCCGGGGGCGTGATCCTCAAAGAGGGGGCCAGCGTGCGCGGCTTGAACACCGCTGCCACCATCTGGTGTGCAGCAGCCGTAGGGGCTTTTGCCGGATCAGGGTACATTCCCCAAGCCACCATTGGGGCAGGAGCCGTGTTGATCGCCAACATTCTGCTGCGCCCCCTGGGCTACCGCATCAACCAACAGCCCCTCAAAGGCACGGAGCTGGAACTGGTCTATGAGTGTTCATTTATCTGCAAAAGCCATGCGGAAGCCCACCTGCGCGCCCTGCTGCTGCAGGGCATAGCGCCCACCCATCTCAAATTGCGAGCCCTCTACAGCGAAGACCTAGAAGACAAACCCGACCTGGTCAAAGTTGAAGCGGAGCTGGTCACCCAAACCCGCGACGACCAGGCTCTAGAACTTGTCGTCAGCCGCCTCAGCCTGGAGCCAGGAGTGATTACTGCCAGATGGCGAATTATCGAACAGGAATTTGGATAATCCGAACTTTTTTTCCGACTTCATGGGAGTTCTGCAGCCAAAAGGCAGAATGTGCCCAGCTCAACAAAGAGCGGACCTTCGCGCCATGAAGCGAGAGGAGATTTTGCAGTCCAAGCGGGAGCAGCTCCTACGGGTATGGTTGTTTCAAACCCGATTAAGACGCTCCTCCAGTGCTCGGCTCCACTGATGCAACGAGCTGTTTCATTGCTCTTTGAAATAACTACAGTTGTTTTCCCAACTGGTTACCAACGCAAACAGCAGAAACAAGCCGCCCCCCACCCAATGCACGGCCCGTTCAGAGATGTGGGCTGCTAAGAAGCGACCGCCCACCACCGCCAACCCCACCATCAGCCCATGGCCGAGGGTGGCCCCTGCCCAGACACTCAATCCCGGGTGGGTGGCTGCCAAGGAAACGGTGGCAATCTGGGTTTTGTCCCCGAACTCGGCCAAGGCGGTCAGGCTAAAGGCCTCCCACACAACAGCCCAAGCCCCGCCGCGGCCAGCGCCTTTTGCTTCGGCTTGCTCCACCAGCCTGAGGGCTTCTTCCTCTTCTTCCTTCTCCTGCTGGGGAGTCATTTGGTAAGCTTGCCAGAGCATTCTTAGCCCAAAAGCCGCGAAAACTCCAGCCGATAGCACTCGCACGCCCAGGGGTGGCAGCAGCTCAAAAAGCACTTTCCCGGCCACCACAGCCAGCAAGGTCATCGCGGCCAAAGCCAGCCACGTTCCCAAGAAGACCCAGCGGCGTGGGTGCCGCATAGCCAGAATCAGGGGGGTAAAAAAGGTCTTATCCCCAAACTCAGCTACTGTGACCAACAACAAACTGGACGCAAAACCGGCCCACATCGTTTAGCCTCCAACCTCTCTTGTGTGCAGAATCGGTTCACACCTGGAGGCGAAGGCTGGGAAAGTCAGACGGACTCACCAAGCTCACCTCCGCGTGAACTCAGTGAAAGTCTCGTCACCAAGGCAAGACGATGGGCTTGCCTTGTCTCTGGCACCGGGCTGCTTTTAGCCAGTATGTCGATGCAGAGGGCGGTAAGCCGCCTGACTACTCCCTTTCTAGCCTGAATGGTAGCATGCTCAGCTCATCCAGGAAAGCTCTCCGTTCGCGCCCGTAGGCCTTTGGGATCCCTGCCTTGCCGATGTTGATGCTGCTTCCCACAAGAGGGCTATGCAGGAGAGACAGGCTATCATGGTTACGGTTCAGGAGGAAATCAGGAGAAGGCCACGTGGATGCAAAGCTAGTCTTGGTGGGGGTTGCTTTTGCCCTCTCTTTGGCAAGTTTTTACTTCGGCACCCGCAACGGCTTTTACGACACCGATAAATATCACGGCAACGGCTCTGCCCACTAGGGCCAAGGGGGGAGCGATTCTGAATAGTTCCTTCGAGGAGTTTGTATCTAGGTAGGCTGGGGATCCCTTGCCCAAGCGAACTTCTCTCCAAAACATGGGCGAGGCTGGCGAAGCTTGTGTGCGGCAGTACCTGGAGGAGCAAGGCTGGCAGATCCTGGCGCAACAGTGGCGCTGTCGTTGGGGAGAGCTGGATCTGGTGGCCTCTAGGGCAGGGGAGTTGATTTTTGTGGAAGTGAAAACCCGCAGTGGCCAGGGCTGGGATCAAAAGGGGCTTTTGGCGGTTGGGATCCAAAAGCAGCAGCGCCTAATCCGGGCCGCCCAAGCTTTCTTGAGCCAGCACCCTGATCTTGCTGAACTAGCTTGTCGCTTTGATGTCGCGCTGGTGGAACAGCGACCGGGCAAGGAAGGGGTGAGCTACGCCTTGGCAGACTATCTGCAGGGCGCTTTTGAGCTCTGGGAATAGCGCCGCTCGTCCAGCCAAGTTTGGAGAATCACTGCCGCCGACTGCTGGTCGATAAGCGCTTTCTGGGCCTTAGCCGGGATCCCGGCCTGGCGCAGATCCCACTCCGCCTGTACGGTGCTCAGGTACTCGTTGACCGTAACCACCGGCAAATCCACGGCCGCCTGCAGCGCCCGCACAAACCGCTGCACCTTGCGGGCCTGGGATCCCACCGATCCATCCGCCAAAAGCGGGATCCCGACCACCACCACGGTGGCTTGGCGGCGGCGGATCCACGCCTGCACTTGGGCGATATCTTCCGGCAGGGAACGGCGCCGGATCACCCCCAGCCCCGTGGCCAGCAGCCCCAGCCCGTCGGAGCCGGCCACGCCGATGCGGCGGTTGCCCACGTCCAGCCCCAGCGCCGAAAAGGGATCCCTTGTGGCAGAATAGTTCAGGTCTGTTGACATCTGTTTGTCCCTCTTGCCGACATTGTAACGGCCTGAAACTCCCTCTCTCTGGCCGTGTAGCTCGGCTGAACCTCTATCCTTTTTCGACAACTCTCTTTGGAGCCTTCTCGATGACCAGCGCCACCCTGTCTCTCCCCAAGCACGAAGTTAAAGACCTGGGCCTCGCCTCTCTGGGCAGGCAACGGATCCAGTGGGCGGCGCGGGAGATGCCGGTGCTGGCCCAGATCCGGGAGCGCTTTGCCCAAGAAAAGCCCCTGGCCGGCCTGCGCCTGGTGGCCTGCTGCCATGTCACCACCGAGACGGCCAATCTGGCCTTGGCGCTGCAGGCAGGGGGAGCGGAGAGCGTCCTCATCGCCAGCAACCCCCTCTCCACCCAAGACGATGTGGCCGCCAGCCTGGTGGCCGACTACGGCATCTCGGTCTTTGCCATCAAGGGGGAAGATGTGGAAACCTACCGCCGCCATGTGCAAATTGCCTTGGATCACCGTCCCAACTTGATCATCGACGACGGCGGCGATGTGACGGCGGAGCTGGTGCAGCATCGCCAGGAGCAGCTCCCGGAGATCATCGGCACCACGGAAGAGACCACCACCGGCCTGGTGCGCCTGCGGGCCATGTCTAAGGCGGGGGTGCTCAGCTTCCCGGTGATGACCGTCAACGATGCCGAGACCAAGCACCTGTTCGACAACCGCTACGGCACCGGCCAATCCACCCTGGACGGCATCCTGCGCTGTACCAACATTCTTCTGGCCGGAAAAACGGTGGTGGTGGCCGGCTACGGCTGGTGCGCCAAGGGGGTGGCGATGCGGGCCCGCGGCATGGGATCCCAGGTAATCGTGACCGAGGTCAACCCGGTGCGGGCCCTGGAGGCGGTGATGGACGGCTTTCGGGTTATGCCCATGGCCGAGGCCGCTTCCCTGGGGGATCTGTTCATCACCGTCACCGGCAACAAGCACGTCATCCGCGGCGAGCACTTCGACCGTATGAAAGATGGGGCGATGGTCTGTAACGCCGGCCACTTCGACATCGAGATCGACCTGGTGGCGCTGCAAGAGCGGACGGTTTCCCGGCAGACGGTGCGCCCCTTTGTGGAAGAATACCGTCTCCAGTCGGGCAAATCGGTGTTCGTCCTGGGAGAGGGCCGGCTGATCAACCTGGCTGCCGCCGAAGGCCATCCCGCCAGCGTCATGGACATGAGCTTTGCCAACCAGGCCCTGGCCTGCGAGTACCTGGTGAAAAACCGTGGCCGCCTGGCGCCAGGGCTGCACCCCATTCCGGCAGAGATCGACGAGGCCATCGCCCGCCTCAAGCTCAAAGCCATGGGGATCTCCATCGACAGCCTTACCCCGGAGCAGATCGAGTACGGCAACACCTGGACGGCAGGAACCTAGAGAGAGCCCCTCACCTCCGCGGTGGCAAACCTGGCCCACCTGCGCCGTCGTGCCAGCAGGCAAGCGGCTTGACACCTCCCCCCCAGCAGGCTAGCCGGTTGACCAGCACCCCGGATGGACAAATTGCCTGGCGGTAGAGTTCAAGCACCACTGCCGCGGTGCACCTGCGCCCAAGTGCGGGTAGGCAGGCCCCAGATGTAGATGAAGCCTTCGGCAGCCCGGTGGTCGAATTGATCCCCTTCCCCGTAGGTGGCCAGCTCCGCGTTGTAGAGGGAGTAAGGGGAGCGGCGGCCCACGCAGACCGCCTGGCCCTTGTGCAGGCGCATCCGCACCACGCCGGTAACGCTTTTTTGGGTGGTGCGGATGAAGGCGTCCAGGGCCTCCCGCAGCGGCGAGTACCAGAGGCCGTTGTAGACCAACTGGCTGTAGGTGGTCTCGATGCCGTACTTGTAGTGGAGGACCTCGCGAGTGAGGGTGAGGCTCTCCAGCTCGCGGTGGGCCTGGATCAACACCGTTAGGGCCGGGCACTCGTAGATCTCGCGCGACTTGATCCCCACCAGCCGATCCTCGATCATGTCGATGCGACCGACACCGTGGCTGCCGGCCAAGGCGTTGAGCCGCTCGAAGAGGGCTCTGGGGCCGAGGCGCTGCCCGTCCAGCTCCACCGGGATCCCCTCTTCAAAGGCGATCTCCACGTAGGCGGGCTCGTCGGGGGTTTGAGCAATAGAGCGGGTGAGGGCGTAGACTTCCTCCGGCGGCTCTTGGTCGGCGTCCTCCAGGATCCCGGCTTCGACGCTGCGGCCCAGGATGTTGAGGTCGATGCTGTAGGGGCTGGATTTTTGTACTGGCATAGGGATGCCGTAGCGCTCGCCGTAGGCGATGGTCTCCTCGCGGGTCATGCCCCACTCGCGCGCCGGGGCCAGCACCTTGAGCTTGGGGTTCAAGGCGGCGATGGCCAGGTCGAAGCGGACTTGGTCATTGCCCTTGCCGGTGCAGCCGTGGGCCACGGCGTCGGCGCCCACCTCTTCGGCCACCTCCACCAACAGCTGGGCGATCAGGGGCCGGGCCAGGGCAGTGGAGAGAGGGTAGCGCTGCTCGTAGAGGGCATTGGCCTGGATAGCGGGGAAGGCGTAGTCGGCAATCAGGGTCTGGACGGCCTCCCGCACCAGGGATTGCTCGGCCCCGGCCCTCAGGGCCTTGGCTTGAATGGCCTCCAGCTCCGCCCCCTGACCCAAGTCCACCGCCAGGGTGACCACCGATTCCACCCCCCACTCGTGCTTGAGATAGGGGATGCAGACGGAAGTATCGACGCCCCCCGAATAGGCCAATACCACTTTCTTTGCCCGTCCCATGCTGCTGCGGATCCCTGTTCAAAAGAAGTTGCTAGCCCATTATGCCCTGTGGCTTGGATCTTGAGGCGGGGGGTGGCAGCGGACGAAGGGGAGACATCACGGTATCGGGGCGCGCCAAGGGATCCCTCCTCGGCCAGGCTTACGGAGGGAGGAAGAACGCCTTGTGCGCAAGGACGGTTTCCACCCTCGACCCAAGCCCAGAGGGCAGGCAGCAAGGCCGAAAAGGCAACAGCAATCGAGCTACCGGAAAAAAGCTAAAAGGGATCCACGGTTACCGAAAAGCGCCACAAAGCCCCTCCTGATCAAGGCTCCAACTGCTTACCCTGAAATTGGGGATGGCTTCTTGCAAGACTGGTTGGAAGACTGCTACTGGAATTGGGATCCGCAGCGTTACCCAAGTCGCAAAGCCCATCATCTGGCCCGCTGCCAATGGCAAATCCATTTCTACCAGCATCTGATGCAGATAGGGCTCCCACTCCCGGAGTCCACACGCGCCCGTGCCGCGACAGAAGTTTTTTAAATTTGTGTTAATTTAGGGGCAGCCTCCTCTTCGTTGCGCAATCCCTATGAACAGCGTTCAACTTCCCCAATGGCTGAAGCTGGCTTTGCCCTTCTTTCACCCTGTGCTGATGATTTTCGCCTTTGCCCTAGCTCTCTACGCTCTTTACCTGGGCCTGCAGGTGCGACGGCTGCGCACTGCTTCTGCACAAGAGCGCAAAGAACTCGTCAAGGGTAAGTTTGGCCAGCGGCACTTTCTTGCGGGATCCCTGTTCTTGCTGTTGATGGTGTTCGGGGCCCTGGGCGGCATGGGGGTGACCTACCTCAACAACGGCAAGCTGTTTGTTGGCCCCCACTTGCTGGCGGGATTGGGCATTGTGGCCTTGGTGGCTAGCTCTGCGGCTTTGGCGCCCCTGATGAAGGATGGCCAAAAGGCCTGGGCTCGCAATGTCCACCTCCTGCTGAATTTGGTGATTTTGGGGATCCTGGGCTGGCAGGCGGCGACTGGCTTTCAAATTGTGCAGCGCATCGTCAACCAGATGCTAACCTCTCCTCAGGTGGCCTAGCCCTTTTCCGGCCAAGGGCGATCGATCTGGAAGGCGTCCATGCCACAATGGACGCTATCTCTTCTTTCTCGTCCTCCCATGCCTGTTAGCTCTCTTCCCAGTTGGGTCAAGCGCTCTATCGGCAAGGCCAGCGATATCTCGGCAGTGCAGCAGGTGATCAAGCAGCGGGGCCTGCACACCATCTGCGAAGAGGGGCGCTGTCCCAATCGGGCCGAATGCTACAGCCAAAAGACTGCCACCTTCCTGCTGATGGGCGGGATCTGTACCCGCGCCTGTTCCTTTTGTCAGGTGGCTAGCGGGCGGCCCGCGCCGTTGGATCCGCAGGAGCCGGAAAAGGTGGCTGAGGCCGTTGAGCTGCTGGGGCTCCGCTATGTGGTGCTCACCTCGGTAGCTCGCGACGACCTGCCCGACCAGGGATCCGGCCGCTTCGTGGAGGTGATGGAAGCGATTCGGCGGCGCTGCCCTGGGATCCAGATCGAGGTGCTCACCCCCGATTTTCGCGGGGAGCGCGACTGCATTGCCCGTGTGGTGGCGGCCCGACCGACCTGCTACAACCACAACATCGAAACGGTGCGCCGGCTGTCGCAGGCGGTGCGGCGCAGCTCTGGCTACGACCTGTCGTTGCGGGTTTTGCGAACGGTGAAGGAGCTGGATCCCGGCCTGCCCACCAAGTCCGGCCTGATGCTGGGGCACGGCGAGACCCGCGCAGAAGTGCTGGAAACCTTTCGAGATCTGCTGGCGGTAGGCTGTGACCGGCTCACCCTGGGGCAGTATCTGCAGCCTTCCCTGGCCCATCGCCCGGTGCAGCGCTACTGGACGCCGGAGGAGTTTGTCGAGCTGGGCCAGATTGCCCTCCAGATGGGGTTTCGCCAGGTGCGCTCTGGGCCCCTGGTGCGCAGCTCCTACCACGCCGCCGAAATGGCTCAGGATGGCCGGGAAGAGGAACCCTAGGCCTTTTCAGCCAGCTCTTGGCTGCTGATGAGATCCCGCAAGAGGGCCCCTAGGCCGAACCCCTCTGGGGCAAACCGGAGCAACACCCGTGGCGCCAGGGATCCCAAGCGGTACAAACTCGCCCCCGCCACCAGACCCGGCAAGAGGCTGTTGCTCCAGCCTCCCCACAGCCAAGAGCTCACCCCCTCGGCCAAAAGCAGCAGCGCCCCATTGAGCAGCAGCAGTCGCCACAGCCCCTCCTGGGCGGATCCCAGCGCCTCCCGTAAGGATCCCCAGGGCAGGCGCAGCCGCATTCCCAGGCCCAACAGCCACAGCCCATCCAGTAGCGGCGCCAACAGCAGATCTAGCCCCAGTGGCGCCAAGCCCACCGCGATCCCCTTGCCGAGGGCGCAGGCCGTGCCCCATTGCTCGACAAAGCGGGCGTGGTGCTGCCACTGCTTTTGCCAGAGCTGGGCCTGGAGGTGCTCCAGCCGCTTCAGCACATTGAGGGCCAAGAGGGATCCCGCCTCTGCCTGCAAAATTTCCACAATGCGCCCTCGCAGGGCCTCGATCTGGGGTGCGGGCCGCTCCCATTCCAAGGTGATGCGGCCATCTGGCCAGTGGGTGCGCACCTTAGTGGGCTTGGGACGGGCGGCCACCGTCAAGATCTCCTGCGGCAACACCCAGCCCAAGTGGCGGCTGATCTGGGCGCGAATGGCCTGCAACTCGGCTTCCGAATAGAGATCGCACTTGTTCAACACCAGCAGGATGGGCTTGTGCAGGGTGCGCAGCTCCAACAGAGCCTGGTACTCCAACTGGGTCAGGTCTGCGGCGATGACAAACAGGATCAAGTCGGCGGCGCGGGCCACCTCCCAGGCCAACTGTTCGCGGGCTTCTCCGTTGATCTCGTTCAAGCCGGGCGTATCGATGAACCGTACCTGCCAAGGGATCCCCGGCCCCGGCTGCCACAGCAGCGATTGCGGCTGTTGCGTCACCCCGTTGAGGGGCCCTACCTCCAAGCGGGCCTCGCCGGTCAGGGCGTTCAAGACAGCCGACTTGCCGCGGTTGACCAGACCAAACACCGCAATGGAAAACACCCGAGTGACAAGACGCTTGCGCAGAGTGGATAAAGCTTTGAACTCCGGCTGCAGATCCTGACGGCTGGCCAGAGCTTGCCAGTGATCCCAGCAACGCTGAAAAACGGTTTCGGCTTGAGTTAGAGGAGTGGTCATCGACAACAAAAATGGCCTAACCCCCACTCTAAAAGGAATTGGTCCCCATAGCCACGCTGGTATTCCCCCCCAGCGTGGGGAAGTCCGCCGGGATCCGAAGCTCACAGAATGGGGCATGATCACCTTGGGGCATTGGCGCTCCTAAGTTAGGATCCCATCGACTGTTGCTATGCTGTACCGCCTCCCCAACTCTCTCCGCTGGCTCCGCCTTGGCGGATCCCATCGCTCCAAACAAGAGCGTCAAATTGTGCGCAGCCTGCTGGCCTTTGCAGGTGCCCTCCTGGTCGTGGATATCGTGCTCCTGAGCGCCCTTTACTAGTCCGATGGCATTTCCACGCTTGTCGGGAAAAAGCGCTATCATGGAGATCCATTGGTCAAGCTCCGTTGATGGCTCTGTAACTCCTACGAGGCAGGTCGGATGGATTGGGTAGAAAAAGTTCTCGAAAAGATCCGCGAATGGGTGGAACGTGTGATTGATACTCTTCTGGGAAGTCCTCAGCCCCAACCTGCTCCCATTCCCGTAGAAAATGGATCCCATCGTCGTCGTTAATCCGACTGCCATTGCTTCCGCTGGCGAGCTCCTAAGCCTTCTGGTTCTGCACGGCCCCAACCTCAACTTGCTGGGGGTGCGAGAAGTAGGCATCTACGGCTCGGTGTCCTTAGAACAGATCGATCGGGCGCTCCACCAGCAGGCAGAAGTTCTTGGGGCAAAGCTGGAGATCCTGCAGTCTAACCATGAGGGGGTGTTGGTCGATGCCATTCACCGGGCTCGCCAGCAGCACTCCGGCATCCTCATCAACCCTGGCGCCTACACCCACACCAGCATCGCTCTGCGGGATGCCATTGCTGCCGTAGGGCTGCCCACGGTGGAAGTTCACCTGAGCAATATCTATCGCCGCGAACCTTTCCGGCAACACTCCTACATTGCTGCTGTAGCCATCGGCCAAATCAGTGGATTTGGAGCCCACAGCTACCTATTGGGCCTACAGGCTCTAGTTCAGCACCTGCGGCTGCAGGCTGCCCAAGCCTAACCGAAGAAGTTTGGCCTTACCTCGACGCTGCCGAGACAGTCGCTGCTTGGCGATCCTCAACCGCGGGGACTCCCCCACCTGGAAGAGGTAGGCGCTGGTTTTCCCGGTGGAGAACATCCGTCCTCAGCGGCGTGGGAGAGGGGGGCGGGCGCAACTCAGGGAGCGGTTAACTGGCAAGACCAGTGGGCGGCTTAGAGGGACAGTTGGGAGCCTCAAGCCCGACAACTGGGAGCTCCTAGGTCTCTATCCATGGCTGCGCGGATCCGCCTGATGCGGGAGGACAGGCCTGCCCCGATCCAACTCAGACACCTGTCCGGCATTGGTCAACTGCAGGGGCTGCCCAGTTGCCAGAGCCAACACATTGCCCCGCAAAATGGCGGCAGGCTGCTCTCCGATGGCAAATCCCAGCACTTCCCCTTGACCATCCAAAAAGAGAAAGTGAGGGATCCCGTTCACCCGGTAGCGGCTCAACTCCGGCAGCCACTTGGGGTTGTCCACGTTCAGCATGACGAAGTTCACCTGATCGGCAAATTCTTTCTTCAGGCTGGCCAGGAGAGGTGCCATCGCTCGGCAGGTGGTGCACCAATCGGCGTAAAACTCCACCAGAGAAGGCTTGCCGTTGGCCTGCGCTTCCTCCCAGGACACTGCCTCTGCAGCCAAGTCAGCCAAGCTGGTGCCAGCCTGACGAGCTTGATTGGCTAAAAACAAGCCTGCCGCCAGGAGCACGGCCACCACGGCAACTAAACTGTTGCGCAACCGTTTTGCCCAGTCTTCCTTCATAGCTCCATCACTCCGCCATCTGGTGTTCCGCCTTCCCCGTTCTAACATCCCCCTCGCTCCGCAGTGGGCCAACTAGGTTCTGGATGGCTGTCTCCCGGGATCCCGGCTGGCGAGGAGGGCAGATGGACGTACTCCCCCTAGCTATAGCTTGCTCCGGCCCAGCAGTAAGCCTAGGAACTCTTAGTTACTGGTTCCGCAACCGCACTTGCTCCTTCGGGTTGCTCCGCCTCAGCAGCAGTGCCAGTTTCCCTGGTGGGCTCAGGGCGGTGGGACAACCGTTTTCTGGCTGTGGCAAAACTTGGGATCTAGCCAATAACTTCATAAACTGGAGCAAATGGCTCATCGCCATTGCTTTGCAGCGACCAGAGCCGCCCTTGTGATCCCAGTTCGCCTGACCTTACACAATTTTCTCTGCTACTCTCAGGCGGTTTTGGATCTGCGCGGGATCCACACCGCTTGCATTTGCGGCCCCAACGGGGCGGGCAAATCGGCTTTGCTCGACGCCCTTACCTGGGGCCTCTGGGGACAGAGCCGGGCCAGCAACGACAGCGATCTCATCCGCAAGGGGGCCAGCGAAACCTGGGTGGAGGTGGTCTACCGCTCGCGGGGGCAAACCTACCGCGTCCTGCGCAGTCGCCACCTCGCGGGGGAAGGATCCCTGGAGTGGCAAATTCAAACTGGAGAAAGCGACGGCCAAGCCCGTTGGCGCAGCCTCACCCGCCGCGGCCTGCGTGCCACCCAACAGGCCATCCAAAATCAGCTCGGCCTCGACTACGATACCTTTGTTCACTCGGCCTACCTGCGGCAGGGGCAGGCCGATGCCTTTACCCTGAAGCGTCCCGGCGAGCGCAAGCAGATCTTGGCCGACATGCTCAAGCTGGGGCAGTACGATCTGCTGGCGGAGCGTTGCCGCGAACAGGCCCGCAGCGCCAAGCTCAAAGCCGACCTGCTCCAAGAGCGCCTGCACAAGCTGGATCAACACCAGGTCTCTATCGAGCAGATGCAAGCCGAACTGGAGCAGCTTCAACAGCGGCAAATCCATCTGCAACAGCTCCTGGCCCAACAGCAGCAGGAATTACAGGCCCTAGAACGCGCCTATGAACATCGCCACACCCTGGAGGAGCGCCACCAGCAGCTTGCCCAGCACCTGAACAAGCTCAGCGTCAACCTGCACCACACCGAACAGCAATGGCGAGCTCAACGACAGCACCTGCTCCAGTTGCAAGAGCTGATTGCCCAAAGCGAGGAGATCCTGGCGGGCTACGAACGCTATCAAACCCTGATGGCCCAGGATCGCCATCTTCACCACCTCTTCGAGCAACAGCAATACCTGCTCCAAGAACGCCAAAAGCTGCAGGCCCAACAGGCCGAGCAACAACAGCAGCAACTGCGCAGAATGCAGCGGCTGCAACAGGAATTGGCCGCCTGCCAGGCCCAAGCCCAGGCCGATGCCCAGGTGCTGGCCGAACGAGAGCGCATCGAAAACGCCCTCCACCACTACCGGCAAGCCCAGGAGCGCCTGCAAAGCTTAAACGAGGCCCAGGCCCAAGCCGCTGCCCTCCTGGAGCAACAACGGCACTGGGAGGAGGAGATCCGCCGCGAGGGAGAACGTCTGCAAGCCCGCCTCCAGTTCCTCCAGGAGCACCTGCAAAGCCAGGAAACCCTGGCCCAACAGCAGCAGCACCTGGCCCAGAAAATTGCCGCCAGCGCTGCAGCCCTGGCCGAGCTGGAGCGGCAGCGCCTCTACCAGCAGCAGGTGTTGGAAAAAATCCAGGAGCGCCGCCTCTTTGTGCAGAAGCTGCAGGAGCGGCAGCGGGTTCTCCAGCACCAGTGGCAACAGGAGGAGGAACGCTGCCGCCTGCTAGAGGCTCCTTGGGAAGAGTTTCCTGTTGGCGATAGCGGAGCGGAGTCCCTCCACGCCGAGCGCTTGGATCCTGCAGAGCTAGAAGATCTGGATCGCCCGGATCACTTGGGCCCTTCGGATCCAGACTCTGGCCGGTGCCGTCCCACCCATGCTTTGACGGGGGCGAAGGCCATTGCCGAGGGAGCTGCAGAACCGGGATCCGAAGTAACCGCAGACCCCCTCTTCTCAGAGCAGCCTGCCGAGTCCATGCCAGCACCGCCCACCAAAGTGCCGACCGCCCCAATTTGGGTTTGCCCTCTCTGTGCCCGTCCGCTCAGCCCGTCCTTGAGGGCAGTGGTGCTGAAGAAACACCGCCAGCGGCAAGAGGAAATTGCTGGCGAGCTGTTTGTAATCCGCGAGCAATTGGCGGTGGCCGACCGGGAGATCGGGCTGCTGCAGGAAGAAGCCCAGCGTCTTGGCCAAGAGTTGGCCACCTGGGACGAGCGCCTGCACCTTCAGGGGCGCCTGCAACAGCAGTGGGAGGCTGAGCAGGAGCGGCAGCGGCAACTGGAGGCGCGGCGGGCAGAAGCCGCAGAACTGGAGCAGATCCTCAGCCAAGAAGCTTATGCCCAAGAGGCGCGGCAGCAGCTTGCCCAGATCCAACAGGCCCTGCAGCAGCTGGGCTATGACGAGCGGGAACATGCCTTGCAACGGGGAGAGGTGGAGCGCTGGCGCTGGGCCCTGGGCCGCTCCCACGAGCTGCGCAAAGCCCAGGAGCGCCGCGCCCGCCTAGGCGAGCAAATCGCCTCCCTGCAAGCGCAACTGGAGGCCCTGCAACAGGCGGGATCCCCTGACTCGCCGCTGGCAGAACGCCTGGCCCAGATCGAGCAGGCGCTGCACCAGGTCGGCTACGACGGATCCCTGCACCAGCAGGTAAAAGCAGAACTGGCCCAGGCGCAACTGTGGCCGGCCCGCCTGCAAGCCCTCCAGATGGCCCGCCAGGAGCTGCCGGAAGCCACAGCCCGCAGCCAGGCCCTGTCCCAACGCCTGCAGGAAAGCCGGCAACACTTTGCCCAGGCTGCCCAAGAGCTGGAAGCGCTGCAGCGACAACTGGCCGAGCACCCCGATGTTTCCCCGGCTCATCTAGAAGGGATCCGCCAAGCTCTGCAGGAGAACCGGCAAGAGCTGGATCTGGTGCTTTCTCAAATCGGGGCGGCCCGACAGCGGCTGCAGCAGGCTCTTGAACAGCAGGCGGAGCGGACGGAGCTGGAGCGACAACTGCAGCAGGCCCGCCGCCAGCAGCAGGTGTACCAGGAGCTGGCCAACGCCTACGGCCGCAACGGCATTCCCGCCCTGATCATCGAAAATGTCCTGCCAGAGCTAGAGGCCCAGGCCAACCAGATCCTGGGCCGCCTCACCCAACACCGCCTCCATCTGCGCTTTGTAACCCAGCGCTCGGGGCGGCGCTCGGAGAAGCTGATCGAGACCCTCGACATCCTCATCGCCGATCCCCGCGGCACCCGTCCCTACGAGACCTACTCTGGGGGAGAGGCTTTCCGCATCAACTTCGCCATCCGCCTGGCTCTTTCCCGCCTGCTTACCCAGCGCTCGGGATCCGACCTGCAAACGTTGATCATCGACGAGGGGTTTGGATCCCAGGACGCCACCGGGCGGGCCCAGTTGCTGGCGGCCATCAACGCCATTGCCTCCGACTTTGCCTGCATCCTGGTGATCACCCACATCCCCAGCCTGCAAGAGGCCTTTCCCCACCGCATCGACGTGCAGCCCTCCCCCCAGGGATCCCGCCTCTTCATTCGCGGCTAGTCATTTGGCTGGTCATTTGAGGATGAGGAGTTGTCGGCCCGGCTTTGCAACCACTGCTGCAGCAGGGGAACTATAGTCTCGCCAAGCTGGCTCCACTGGCTGGGCTTTTGGGCCGTGGTTAGCAGCTCCACCCGCTCCCCCCGGATCACCAAAAAGCCCACCGGCTCGATGCGCACCCCGCCCCCCGCTCCGCCAAACAGGCTGGCCGGATCCCGTCCGTTGCTGCGAAAGCCGCTGGCCGTTTTGCCAAAATGGCCCCCTCCTCCCCCAACGCCAAAGTAGAGCGACACGTAGGGGACAATCGTTGTGTCGCCAATGGTAATCGGCTGGCCAAAGGTCTGTCCCGTCTCCGCCAAAACCTTCAGCTTGCTCAGCACCGCCTCCAGGACGGCTGCCACCTCGAAATCGGAACTGGAATCGGATCCCATTGGTGACGTTTGCGCAAACGCTGCAGGCCAGCTCCAGAGGCCACTGGGTGAAGAACCAGATTGACTGCAGTTGTCTCAGACAAGATTAAGATACCTTGCTGCCTACCCAAGCGCCCCGCGCCGCTGCCCTCACCCCTGGCCCCTCTCCCTGAGGGAGAGGGGAGTTGGGGATAGTTCTCGGCGCCAAATGTTTTACTGCAACTTCATCCAGGAAAGGCTGCTCACCCCCACACCTGACTCGGGCCGACACCGAGAAAGGGGGAGCTCCTGCGCCGCTCTTGAACTCCCTTTTTTAGTCCTCGTCGGGAGAGCCAGAGTAGAGATCCTCCAGGCGGCTGCGGGCCTCTTCCAAGCTGGCCGAGCGAATGACCAGCAAGGGCTCTTCCGTCAGGTTGCCTTCTTCATCCAACAGCTCTGGGTGGGGCACCTGCCGGCGGCCTCGACGTGGCGAGGCCTTGCGCTCTTCTTTGCTCAGAGTAACCACGTTGGCCACCAGGTTGCGCAGGGCTACAAAGGCAATGGCCACAAAAGCGATGAGGTAGAGGATCTGCAGCATCACGGGTCAGATGAGTCGGAGGAGGGGTGAATTTGGCGAAAGCGACGGCCCAGCTCGGCGCACTCCATCAGCAGGCGATGCCATTTTGCCATCAGGGCCGGGTCAACGCCAACTTCATTATCCGACAACTGATAGAGGGCTTCCGCTGCCTGGAGCTCCGCTTGGGCAGCCAAAACCCGCTCCAGGAGGGCCTGCTGCGCCTCTGGGCTGATGAATTCTAAAGTTTCTTCTTGCAAAAAGCGACGAGAGCGCTCAAACCAGTAGCGGTAATCTTCCAGCAGGGGCCCCAGAATCTCTCGCAACAGCTTGGCTTTGCTCATGGATCGGGATCCCTCCGCGTCTGGTTTGCTGAGAGCATCTTAGCCGAACTTAACCTTCCCCCGCCAGGGATCCCTGGGTAGCCTCCAGGCGGGCTTCCGTCTCCAGCATCAGGGCTTCTAGGTGGGGCACCAGCTCCGGCGCCTGCTCTTGCCAGTAGCCCCGCTGGTGGGCTTCCAGCAGCCGCTCGCTCATGTCCCGCAGCGCCCAAGGGTTGTGGTTGCGCAAAAACTGCTGCACCCGGGGATCCAGCAAGTAGGCGCGGGCCAGGCCAGCGTACATAAAGTCCGGCACGGCGTGGGTGGTGACGTCGTAGGCGAAGAGGTAGTCCAGGGTGGCGGCCATCTCGAAGGCGCCTTTGTAGCCGTGGCGCATCACGCCGGCAATCCACTTGGGGTTGACGACGCGGGCGCGGTAGACGCGGTCGATTTCTTCGGCCAGGGTGCGGATCTTGGGGTTGTGGGGACGGGCGTGATCCCCGAAGTAGATCTGGGGGTTGCGGCCCTGGAGCGCCCGCACCGCTGCCACCATGCCTCCCTGAAACTGGTAGTAGTCGTCCGAGTCAAGGAGATCGTGCTCGCGGTTGTCTTGGTTGTGCAGGACAATTTGCAGGCGGGCCAGTTGCCGCCGCAGGGCTGCGGGGGCCGGCTCTCCTTCGCCCTCGGCCCGGTAGGCGTAGCTGCTCCAGTTGAGGTAGGCGCGGGCCAGATCCGCTTCCGTTTCCCAGTTTTGCGCCTCGATCAGCCCCTGCAGGCCGGCTCCGTAGGCCCCCGGCTTGGAGCCAAAGATGCGCAGCCGCGCTTGCTTTGCCGCTTCTGAAGGCGGGATCCCTTGCTCCTGCCAGTACTGGGTATCGGCCAGCACCTGGGCCCGCAGGGGGTTGTCGCTTTCCGGCTCCTCCAGGGCGGCCACGGCCTGCACGGCGCGGTCGAAGAGGGCAATCAGGTTGGGAAAAGCATCGCGAAAGAACCCAGAAATGCGCAGGGTTACATCCACGCGGGGCCGGCCCAAAACCGCCACGGGCAAAATCTCAATATCCACCACCCGTCCCCCCTCCCAGCGGGGCCTGACTCCCAAGAGCGCCAGCGCCTCGGCCCAGTCGTCGCCGCCGGTGCGCAGGGTAGAGGTGCCCCAAACGGATAGGCCCAGGTGGCGGGGATATTCCCCCTGCTCTTGCACGTAGCGCTCCACCAGCCGCTCGGCAGCCAGCGAGCCAACCTGCCAGGCGGTGGGGGTAGGGATGGCGCGGATATCCACCGAGTAGAAGTTGCGCCCGGTGGGCAACACCTCCACCCGGCCCCGGGTGGGGGCACCGGAAGGGCCGCTGGGCACATAGCCGCCGTTGAGCCCGTGCAGGAGATGCCTCAGCTCCTGGGGGGTTTGCTGCAGCCGAGGGAGCAAGTCGGTCTCGATCCAGTGCAGCACTTGTCTGGCCGCCGGCCCCGGCGGCGGATCGTAAGGGATCCCCTGCAGATACTGGGCAATCCAGCGGCGGGCCTGGGCCTCCAGGGCGGCTACTGCGTCTCCAAAGCGGCGAAAGCTCTCGCCCATAGGGCTTGCTTGCCTGGCTAATTTCTCAGATAAACGGCTGCCCCCAGTCCGACCAGCATTTCTTCGGGAGTAATTTTGCCATCTTGGTTAGTGTCGAGGGCATCGAAGACGCGATCTGCTCCCATCCACTCCTCGCGGGTGATGAAGCCATCCCCATCCAGGTCGTAGATGCGGAAGACATCCTGGGCGGCGTGGGTAATCGTTTCCTTGGCGCCCTCCAGCTTCTGCAGCCGCTCGGTGAGCAGTTTTTCCAGCACCTCCAGCGCCTTGGAGAAGCCCTGGATCCCTTCTTCTAGTTTTTCCGAGGCCATGCGGTTTTCCCGGTGCATCTGGTCGAAGGTGGCCCGATCCATCACCAGGCGGGGAATATCCATTTTCTTAGCTTTTTCCGGATCCAGCTTGCGCTCCAGGTGGCCCTCGGTGTTTTGCAGCTCCGCCAACAAAGCCGGCGAGATGGTTAGGAGATCGCAGCCGGCCAGCTCGATGATCTCGCCAATGTTGCGGAAGCTGGCCCCCATCACTTCCGTTGGGTAATCGTATTTGCGCAGATAGTTGTAGATCTGGGTTACCGACTGCACGCCTGGATCTTCGGCGGGCGGGTAGCTCTCCCGGCCTGTGTGTTTTTTGTACCAATCCAGGATGCGGCCCACAAAGGGCGAGATGAGGGTTACCCCCGCTTCGGCGCAGGCAATGGCCTGGTGCAGGCCAAACATCAAAGTCAGGTTGCAGTGGATCCCTTCTTTTTCCAGGATCTCGGCGGCGCGGATCCCTTCCCAAGTAGCCGCAATCTTAATGAGCACCCGCTTGGGATCCGCCCCTGCCGCCTTGTAGAGCTCGATGAGATGGCGGGCCTTGGCCACGGTGGCTGCTGTGTCGTAGGAGAGCCGGGCGTCCACCTCCGTCGAAACCCGACCGGGGATGATGGACAAAATGCGCACGCCAAAGGCCACCGCCAGTTGGTCGATGGCGTGGGCCACCACGGCTTTGGTGTCGGCTTTGGATCCCAGGTCTTGGCGGGCCTTGAGCAAGGTCTCATCGACAATGCCCTGGTACTGGGGCATTTGGGCGGCTGCTGTAATCAAAGAGGGATTGGTGGTGGCATCCTGCGGCTTAAAGGTCTCGATGGCGTTGATATCCCCCGTGTCGGCCACCACCACCGTCATCTCTCGCAACTGCTCCAGCAAGCTCCTGCTCATACTCCCCTCCTTAGATATCGCGCTTCTGCGACCTAGCCCCAGTGTCGCCCACCTAGGCAAGGGATCCCGGTAGATGTGAGATTGTCTTAATTGTCTAGCCGGCTACTCCCACAGATGTGGGGACAACGTACAGCAGGAGAACTACTAGGGGGCTCATAGATTGGTTCAC
This sequence comes from Synechococcus sp. RC10B2, assembly GCF_047502635.1. Classification (NCBI taxonomy): domain Bacteria; kingdom Bacillati; phylum Cyanobacteriota; class Cyanophyceae; order Synechococcales; family Synechococcaceae; genus Synechococcus; species Synechococcus sp. RC10B2. The sequence goes on along the minus strand of NZ_JANSHO010000008.1, from coordinate 4,203 downwards.
CCCCACGGGTGTGGGGACAACTTGCGAGAGAATTCGATATCGAGGACGGCGAGTCGGTTCACCCCCACGGGTGTGGGGACAACCAGTGTTTACAGAGCGCTAGAGGCCCTGGAGGAGCGGTTCACCCCCACGGGTGTGGGGACAACGGCTTTCCCCCACTGACAGCACGGCAAAAGACGGGCGGTTCACCCCCACGGGTGTGGGGACAACCTTTCCATTGTCTTGAAAGATTTCCTTCCAGTGATCCGTATCTTTTGGTCCAAGATAGGCTCGGTGCATTATTGCCAGTAGAAAACGGTAGAGAGCTAAAGTAGTAGGCGGATTATCTCCTCGCATCTCTTTCAGGCTTTCCCACTCTCTAAATAACTCAACTAAAGACAACTCTTGGATTCGAAAATCGGGATCGAGTACAGGGATCCACTTTTCTTTGGTGAGATTAAAGGACTGAGTTTCCATGAGCTCCTCCCTAACGTTAGCTGTTCATCTTCTCGATGGTGATCCCTAGGTTAGGATCCAACCGCAGTCGCCATTTGCCAACTTGAGCCCAGCCTTCGGCGTTCAAGACAACGTAGCGACAGTTACGCAGCAAAGCAGATGTCCAAGTTTTGGGGTTTTCCCGCCTCAGCAGCTCCTTTACAAGCTCCTGGCGGGAAGCAATGCGAACACTGTGGGCCAGTAGCCTACGAATCATCGGCAGGCTGGGCTCAGTTTCTAGATCCACTGGATCGTGAGAGCCGGGAAAGACTAAACCGGTCTTCCCTTGTTGCAAGAAAATTGTCGCCACCGAAGGCTGCCCAAGTCTGGTAACGGCAGCGATAGTGCTTTCGTCATCCTCTTTTTTTAGGTAGGTAAACTGTTCGGGCCTCACATCAGCATTTGGCGGTGGGATCTTTACTTCATTAGCTCGAGATCTTTTAGCATCCTCTTCTTCAACTTTGTACTTTTCCAAAGACTCTCGCCAATCTTGAGCATGAACGGTTTCCAATGCTTCGGGGATAGGCATCTCCAAGTCATATACCGATTCGATTAGGTCGTCGATTTCTTCAGGCAATTGCACGTTGCAACGCTCTCTTAGAGCCAGCCAACTGCGTAGGAGAATGTGCCGATCGTAGATAGAGCTGCTCTCCCGAAAATTAGCCTTGCCCTCCTCGGCTAGCTCTGGTTCCACTATCCACAAGTAGGGAGCAGATAGCTCAGGTGGTCGCTTGTCCCGCGGATGGCGGTGGAGCCGCCCAGAGCGCTGTAGGAGAAGATCAATGGGAGCGGGATCGCTGATCATTAAGTCAAAATCCACATCCAAGCTTTGCTCAATGACCTGGGTTGCCACCAAAACAAAACGAGAGGGACGGAGATGTCCATTTTTGCCGAATCTCTCCAGGCATTGCTTCTCAATCTGCTCTCGATCTTTGAATAAAAAGCGCCCGTGAAACAGGCCCAATTCTTCCGGCGGAAAATACTTCTGGAGATGCTGAAACACCCACTGGGCGCGATCTACCGTTGAGCAGATAACAGCAACGCACCCGCCCCCTTTGGAAAGCACTTGCGAGAGTTCTGCGGGCCACTGGTCATCCCTGACCCAGCGGATCCCCAATTGACGGCGCACATGCTCGGAAGGAGCAAAAGACTGAGCTAGGGCCGCTCCAGAAGCTAGGGCTGTGATGCGAGGGTAAGGGGCATTAGGTGAGTCGGGCGGGGGCTGTCCACAGCCTCTGGCATAGGCAGCCAGCAATCGTTGGCGGGTACCGGCGGGCAAGGTGGCCGAGAGGGCGATCACGGGGGATCCCAAAACGGCTGCCCACTCCAAAAATCGCTCCAGGAGAGTGCTGGTGTAGAGGTCGTAGGCGTGGATCTCGTCCAGGATGATGATGCGGCCTGCCAGACCAAACAGGCGGACAAACTGGTGGCGGGCCCGTACTGCTCCCATCAGAGCCTGATCAAGGGTGCCCACCCCGTAAGGGCTGAGCAGCGTCCGCTTGCGGGCAGTGTGCCACTCGCTGGCAAAAACGCCTTTGCCCTCCTGGTCATAAACCTGATCCAGGCGACAGACGGTGTCCAGGTAATCTTCTTTGAGAGCTGCTGCCCCATGGCTGAGGGTTAGGTTTACGATGGCATCGGGATAGCGCTTTTGCAAAAATGACTTGACGCGCTCGAACATGGCGTTGCTGGTTGCCTGGGTAGGCAGGCCGATGTAAAAGCCACCGGCTCCGGCTTGATGCTGCAGGTGGTCGGCCAGGTAGAGCGCAGCTTCGGTTTTGCCCTCTCCCATGGCGGCCTCGACAATGACCAAGCAGGGTGGAGCCAGCCTGTCCTTCAGGTTAATGGCTGCCAATTGCAGCGGTCGCGGCTCGCTGATGAAGTCAAAGAGAGCCTGAAAAGTAAGAGGGCTGTCTGTGGGGGGCGCAATCCAACCCTGGGCTTTCAGGGCTTGTTGGGCCTTTTCGGCTATTCCTTGAGCGTAGGTCTCGAAGGGCTCGTCGTTGGCGTAGGGAAAACTCTCCGTATTCGAGGCAATCCAGTCGGCAACGGTTGCCAGGCCGGCCAAGATCATGGCGGCGGAATTGCTGCAGCGGGCAGGGATCCCCTCCCTCTTCAGCCCAACAAAATCTTGTAGTTGCTGGAAGATCTCTCGACGAAATGGGATCCACTCCCCTCGACCGACATCGTCGGGGGAGAGACTTTGAATATCCTGAAGTCCCGGGAAAAAGCCATGATGACCGCCGACAATAGCTGACAATTTTTGGGCCAGTTTCTTGGGCAGCCCCAGCTCTTCCAGAAAGCCGGGCAAGGTTGCGGCGGTAACCGTTCCATGAGGGGCTGCTTGGCCAGTGTTGGGATAGCTGCGCCACAGGTCGTAGAGACGGGATCCCACCAGCGCTTTTCCCACCTCGCTCACTTGAAATTGAAAGGCAGGACTGACTTTGCCTAGGTCGTGACACCCTGCCATGAACCCGCAAAAGCGAGCTAAGGGATCCCCTTCCAGCCCCAATCCTACTGAGAGCTGCTGACGAGCAAGGGGGCTAAGGTAGGTTTGCACGATCTCCATGGCCACAGCTGCCGTATCGGCTAGGTGGCAGAGGACGGGATGGTACAGAGGTCGGCCATCTTCTCGCAACTGTCCCTGTCCGGTCTTGGCCCAAAATCGGGACTTGCTCATCGCTAGGGCTCCTCGTCAACGTACTGCCGGCTCATCTCGCAGATCTCTTGCCGCATCATGTCCACCAAATCCGGAGGCTCCAGCACTCTGGCTCCTCTGCCGTAGCCCAGCACCCAGCGCTTTACATCATTCATCCCCCGCACGGTTATGCGCAGAATCAGGGATCCGTCTGGGTTTTCTTCAATGACCTGGGTCGGATGCCAGCGCCGCTCCCGAATGAAGGGTGCCGTTTGGGCGTCAAACCAAATTCTTACCTGGCGAGGGATCCCGCCCGCCTCATGCTGAAAAATCATCGCCAGATGGGCTTTGGGATCGAAAGTCGGGTCGATCTCAAAAGTTTCCGGCAGGGTTTTGAGAGCCAGGATCCGATCTACCCGGAACCAGCGCACTTCTTGTCTTTTGTGGCACCAGCCAATCACGTAGGGATTGGTGCCGCGGTAGATGTGCAAGAGATAGGGATCCAACTCCCGTTCCGACACTTGATCGCCTCGGCTGGCGGTGCGATAGCGCATCCACACTCGTCTTTTCTCCCGACAGGCATCCTCCAACCGCTGCCAAATCTCCCAATCCAGATGGGTTTCTGCCCCTGCCCGAAAGATGAGCCGCTCATCGGCTAGCTGCTGGAGATCCAGCCACTCCTGCTCTGGAAGCCGTTGCGCCAACCGCCCAATTGCCGAGCGCAACTGCGGGGCATAGGCCGATCCGGCGTAGGCTTCCAGCATTCTCGCTCCCAAAGTCAGGGCAAACAGCTCCCCCTTAGTGAGGGGTATCGTCGGCAAGCGCCATTCCCGATCAGTGTAGTGATACCCTTTTTCACGGCTGACTTTGATGGGGGCTTGAAAGCGATCCTTCAAGAAACTAATATCCGCTCGAACCGTTCGTTCACCTATTTTCGGGCTGGAGGCCCGCACCATAGCCGCAGGCTTGGTGCCGGGAGGAAAGCCCGCCTGCTAGTCAAAGCCTGGATGAGCTACAATAAGCCCATGAGCCAGATTATCTCTGTACGTTGCAAGCTGATAGTCCCACAAGAGTTGCGTCAAGAAATTGAC
>NZ_JANSHO010000007.1:0-34455 GCF_047502635.1 Synechococcus sp. RC10B2 | reverse complement strand
CCCCTCTTAACTACACCCACCAGCTGGAATCCCCGATTCCTCTACGTCTCGTGTTATCTCATATGTTTATCGACGCCCACCCCGACGCCGACGCCCACCCCGACGCCGACGCCCACCCCGACACCCACTCCCGCGCCGCCTCGCCAGCCTCGCTTTCAGCTGGACCGTTCCCGTCCCACCGCAGAAGGGATCCCGGCTGTTCCCGCGCCACCGCCCGTAGGGCTCACTCCTGAACCTGAACCCAGCCCAGAGCCCTCTCCGCAGCCTGTCCCCACTTCAACTCCCCAGCCTGTGGCTACACCTTTGCCGCGCGTCACCCCCATCCCCTTCCAGGAGCGGCGAGTGCGACAGCAGGGGTTGCGGCTTTTCCCGCCTGGGCTCCATAGCCCCTACTCGACGGATAACCTGTAGTACGATGGCGGCTCGAAGACTTGACTCTATGGGTAGTGTCTGAGATCCAAAATTTATCTTGATTTACTCTAAACTTGGGGCAGCCAAGACGATGGCTTTTCCTTGGGATCTGCCTTGGCTGGTTTGGGGTTGAGGCTCATTGACAACTCTCTCTGAAATCAGCCTCAAAAGGTTTCAGAAATGGATTAGCAGGCTGTTTGATACCTTGCCGGGCCAGCCTCTCCGATAGATTTCTACAGACAAAATAGGCATCTGTAGCGATGTAGAGTGTATCAAAAAACATGTTTCTTATCTCAGTACAATCTGGTTAACGATTGAGAGAGCATGACCGATCTTGCTTGCTTTTTTCTGTCCTATTGATTTAAGTTTTGAGTAACGGAATCGCCTTATTTTAGTAACATCTACCCGTAAATCGGCGAGCTGACAGAGGCCGGAACTGAGGAACCGCTGGCGGTAGCTCAAGGACAAGACTCAATAAATTTAGTGAATCAAATAGCCGCTGAAAGTCTGGATTTTAGGTTGCCAAAACCTTTACGGAAAGGCTTTTCTACTGGTATGAATAAAGTGCTGTTTGCAGCAAGGTCGGCTTCGTACTGTGGGAAGCAAGCTTGATGCGACAGCAGAAGCGAAGATTCTGACAGGGCATCAACTTATGGTGTGGGGTTTGATATGGCGGAGAATCTTGAGCTGCAAGACGCAGTGGGGCGTTTTTTAAAAATCATTGGGCGCTACTCGTTGCTCACCGCTGAGGAAGAACTGCATCTGGCCCACCAAGTGCAGCGGATGATGGCCCTTCTGGAGCAGCGGCGGCAGCACGAGTCGCTGGAGGATTGGAGCCGACGGCTGGGGATCCCTTTAGAGGAGCTGCAGCAGATCCTGCGGCAGGGGGAAGCGGCCAAAAAGCGCATGGTGGAATGCAACCTGCGCCTGGTGGTGTCGATTGCCAAGCGCTACCGCAACCGCGGCTTGCCGTTCCTGGATCTGATTCAAGAGGGCACCATTGGCCTCACCCGCGCCGTGGAAAAATTTGATCCCACGCGGGGGTACAAGTTCTCCACCTACGCCACCTGGTGGATCCGGCAGAGCGTGAACCGCGGCATCCAAAACAAAGGGCGCCTGATCCGGCTGCCCGCCCACATGTACGAGAAGGTCTCCCAGGTGAAGCGGCGCTACCGCGAGCTGTCCGCTGAGAAGGGATCCCGGCCTGCCGCAGAGGAAGTTTTCGATTCGCTGGATATTGGCGACAACTACCGCGAACTGATCACCCGCCACATGGCCGAGATCCGATCCCTTAATGTAGGGGTAGGCGACGAGGACGGCACCGAGCTGCAGCACTTTATCCCTGACGAGGACAACGATCCCATCGAACATCTGAATCGGGTTGCCCATTGCGAGGAAGTGCGCGCCCTGGTGAGCCAACTGAGCGAACGCGAGCAGCAGGTAATTGTGGCCCGCTATGGGCTGGATGGGTCGAAGGGCCTGACGTTGCGGGAGATTGGGGAGCACATCGGTCTTTCGCGGGAGCGAGTCCGGCAAATTGAGCGGCGGGCCCTGCGGAAATTGCGGCGGCTACAGCAGGAATACTCCACCCCCAAGGCCGGCAGACAGCTCAACTCCCCAAGCTAACTGGAGCCTGCCCTCTGTAGAACGGCTTCTTCACCACTTCAGCAGGACGGCGCTGGCCCCGAATCTCAATCTCTAGCCGGGATCCCACCTTAGCCCAAGTTGAATCCACATATCCCAGGCCGATGCCATAGCCCAAAGTGGGAGAATGGGTGCCGCTGGTTACCCGGCCGATCGGCTCAGGGGAGTTGGGAGCGTAGATGGCATAGCCGCGGCGGGGAATGGCTCGCTCCAACAGCCGAAACCCCACCAGACGGCGCGGGATCCCTTGCTGGCGTTGGCTTTCGAGGGCAGGCTTGCCGATGTAGTCCCCTGGATTGCTGACCAACCAGCCCAGGTCGGCTTCCAGGGGGGTGGTGCTCTCATCTATGTCTTGCCCGTAGAGACAGAAAGCGGCCTCCAGGCGCAGCGTATCGCGGCAGCCCAGTCCACAAGGCTGTACCCCCGCCTGCACCAGTTGCTCCCAGAGCCAAAGCCCGTCGGCAGGGCCGAGCAGGAGCTCAAAGCCATCCTCTCCGGTGTAGCCGGTGCGGGCCACAAAGACCCCTGCCCCTGAGGATCTCTCTTTTCGAGTCGCAAACTGCCCGTGTTGAAACCGGCGCAAAGCCCTCAGGGATCCCGCCAAAAAAGGCTGCAAAACCTCTTCGGCTGCCGGCCCCTGCACCGCCAGCAACACCTGAGACTCGGTGTGATCTTGAAGTTCCAGGCCGGGGATCCCCTGCTGATGGAGCCACTCCCAGTCCTTTTGGCGGGTGGCCGCGTTGACGATCAGGCTCCAGTGCTCCAGCTCGCCTTCTGGTGGGTGCCGGTAGAAGATGACATCGTCCACAATGCCCCCTAGGGGGTTTAGCAAAACCGTGTAGCGAGCGGATCCCACCGCCACAGCGCCCAGATCGCTGGGCACCAGACGGCTGAGGTGGGATCCCAGCTCCGGCCCCCAGAGGTCGAACTTGCCCATGTGGGAGATGTCGAAGACGCCTGCCCGCTCCCGCACCGCCCGATGCTCGGCCACCACCCCCTGATACTGCAGCGGCATTTCCCAGCCGGCAAAGGAGACAAACCGCGCCCCCAAGGCTTGGTGCAGGGGAAACAGGGGGGTGCGTTGCAGGGGAGTTGAGCTCATCCACGGATCTCTAGGAGTCAAGGACTAGAATAAACGCAACGTCGCCCATTTCTTGGAGCTCGTCCCATGCGTCTTCTCCACACCATGATCCGCGTTGGCAACCTAGAGCGCTCCTTGCAGTTCTACTGTGACGTTCTGGGGATGCACTTGCTCCGCAAAAAAGACTACCCCAGCGGGGAGTTCACGCTGGCCTACGTGGGCTATGGCGACGAATCGGAAACGGCGGTGCTCGAGCTAACCTACAACTGGGGTACCGACCACTACGAGCTGGGCAACGGCTACGGCCACATCGCCATCGGCGTCGAGGATATCTACAGCACCTGTGAGGCTATCAAAGCCCGCGGCGGCAAAGTGGTGCGCGAGCCCGGGCCCATGAAACACGGCAGCACCGTGATCGCCTTTGTCGAGGATCCCGATGGCTACAAAATCGAGCTGATCCAGATGGGATCCCTGCAGGAGCAGGGTGCCGCCCCCGAAAGAACAGCTGCCGCCTCTGCCTAAACTTGCCAGAAGCGGATCCCCCACCTAGTTGGCGGATCCCCCCACCGTCAACTGGCCCAAGACGTTGATGTCGAAGGTGAAGTTGATCGTCACCGAGTTGCCTTCATAGGCCTCAGGCAGGGGCAAAAAGGGCGCCGCCCGCTGAATTGCTGTCAGCGCTGCGTCGTCGGTTTGTTGGCTGCCGGAAGTGCGGGCCAGGCGAATGCTCTGCAGCTCGCCCCCCCGGCCCACTGTAAAGATCACCACTGTGCGGCGGGAGGTGCCGGTCTGGCCAGGGATCCAATTCTGCTCCACTTTGCGTTGCAGAGCTGCCAGCCAAGGGCCCCAGTCCACATTGGCCCGCGCCGCCACGCTGGGGGGGTTGGGAGCCGATTGGGTGGGGTTGGCCAAGCCGCTGGCTCCTCTGCCCTGGATCCCGGCCCCATCACTGGGAGCGGAAGCGCTGAGGGGCGGCCCCAACTGGGAAGCATCGGAGGGCCGCTCGGCAGGGAGAACCTCCGTCGGCGGTTGGGGAGCAGGCGCAACAGGCTGCAATTGGCTGGGATCCGAGTCCCGCTCCCTGGGCTGCACGGGTAGAGGCTCGGCAGTGGGGGGGCGGGTGGGAGCCGGCGGAGCAGGGGGAGCAGCCGCCACCGGTGGCGGAGTCTGGGTGGGAGTGGGTCGGGGAGCTGGGGTGGGCGGAGGCGGCGCTGCAGTCGGCGTTGCAGTGGGCCGAGGAGGAGCCGGAGGCGCAGTTGGCGTAGGGGGTGGGGTAGATCGAGGAGTGGCCAGAGCAACTTCCGCCGGAGCAGGGGGTGGAACAGGGGCAGGCGGCTGCGGTTGCGGCGGCTGGGGTTGCGGCGGAGGAGGTGGGGGAGCCTCCTGGCGAGGAGCAGCCTGGGATTGGGGTGGACTGCCCTGAGAAGGGGGGGCTTCCGCCCGCTCGCCCCCATCGCGGGAATCCACTTCCGAAACCAGCTCTGCTTCTTCCGGCGGCTTGAGATCTTCTGGCTCTAGCAGGATAAACTCAATGGCCTCTTGTTCTTGCTGGCGAAGTGGCCAAAATCGACTCCAGTAGAGCAAGGCCAGCAGCGCCAGCACGTGCAGCAGCAAGGACAGCGCCACCATCCAAAAAAAGTCGCGCGCCTCTTCCTCGCGGCGGCGCTGTTCAACCCAGATGCTGGTCATGACCAAGCTTGCCCCTTCTTACAAACCTCTCAACACACCGAGTTCTCTTGCTGCAGACTCGGCCAAAGGACTCCGTCTCGCTGACGCGAGAGTGCTCCGCACTGCTGGCGCAAGCAGATTACACGCTAGCTAGTGTTATAGCATCCGAGCGGTTGGGCTTCCTGCGCAAAGGCGTACAGTCGGCATTCCACCTGGCAGCAGCCGTTCTAAAATCGCCTACCTTGATAAAGAGCGGAGATCCCGATTTGCAGGAGAGCCCATGGAACCCATCTGCTTTCATCTGGCCTTTCCGGTTGCCGATCTTGCCTTGGCCAAGGCCTACTACGGCGAGGGCTTGGGCTGCGAGGTCGGTCGAGAAACCCCTGCCGCCGTCATCTTGAACCTGTATGGCCATCAACTGGTGGCCCACCTCACCCAGGAAAAGCTGACGCCCCAGCGGGGCATCTACCCCCGCCACTTTGGCCTGATCTTCCCTGCCCAGGCAGATTGGCAGGCGCTGGCCGAGCGGGCCCGCACGCGGGGATTGCTTTTCTATCAGGAGCCACGCTGGCGCTTTGTCGGCACCCCCCTGGAGCACGGCACCTTCTTTTTGCAGGATCCCTTCTACAACCTGCTGGAGTTTAAGTACTACCGCTACCCTGCCGCCATTTTTGGAGAGCGGGAATGGGCTTTGGTCGGGGATACTGCTTTCCATCCCTCAGGCCAACAGCTTCCGGATCGCTCTCCCAGCAGTGCGTAGCAAACGGGAGGAACACCTTGGCCACTCAACCCCTACACTCTAGCCCTGGGCGCGGCCCCATTTGGCAGATGGATTTCAACGCCGTCCCACTGCGGGATGGGCAGGGGCGGCGGGTTTGGGAGCTGCTGGTCTGCGATGCCAGCGGCCAGTTGCGCCAGGCCAAGTACTGCAGCAACCAAGAGGTCAATAGCACCTGGGTAGCCCAACAGTTGCGCGGCTATCTGGAGGCAGCCCCCCAGCCGCCTGCAGCCATTCGCGTCTTCCGAGCCCGCATGAGCTCCATCTTGCAGCGGGCCTGCAACGCCGCCGGGATCCCCATGCTGCCCAGCCGTCGGGTCTATGCCCTCAAGGCCTGGATGCGAGAGCGGGCAGAGCAGGTTTACCCCCAAGAAACCCAGTTCACCTACAGCCCTGAGCCCCCTGTAGAGCCGGAGCCGCCGGATCCCATCCCCCTGCCGGATAAGTTGCAGGGGGAGCGCTGGGCGTTCGTGACGCTGCGGGCCAGGGATCTGCGGGAAGCCGAGACCTGGCCAATGGAATTCGGCGAGCTGTTCCCGGTGAACTGGGAGGCCTGGGCGCCGGACACGATCATTCCCGGCTTGGTGATTGCCTCGCGGCGGGCTTTGCCCATAGCAGCTTGGCTGAGCGGTATGGAGCCTGCTTATTTGCATGTTGCCGAGGGACGGCTGCTGTTCGAGGCTGGCCTCAACGATTGCTATCTGTTTGCGCAATTAAAAGATGAAAAGCTGCGGGCGGAGGCAGAAGGCTTTGCCCAGCGACAACGCCAAGCCCAAGGGATCCATTTCCTTGCCATCCAGAGCGATTTCCGGGCCCAGTCCTTCGCCGGCTTTTGGCTGATGCAGTACCCTCTCTAGAACAGTTGTCGGCCTGTCTGCCCCGCCACTCGCTCCGCCCCAGTTGCCTGGGCAGCCCGCAAACCCTTGCGTGAATCCTCAGGCTAGCTATGTTTGCGAGGCAACACAAAAATGGTATCAACGCCTCTGCGAGCGCCTCGCCAAAACCCGCAAAGGCTGATTCTTTCGTTGACCCGCTCGATGCCTTGCGCCACAAGGCTTTCAGGCCTCTCACCCCCCCTCTTCGGGGCCCTTTTTTGCCACCTTCGACCGACCCCCTCGCAAATAGGCCTTGCATTCCTTGCCCTGCTTGGGTTTAATAGGGGTAGAGTTCCCCCTTCGGGGGGATCCCTAGAAATTGGAAACAACCCCAAAGAAGATAGTAGACATGTCTTCCTCCTATTGGCAGTTCCCCCTTCGGGGGGATCCCTAGAAATTGGAAACGTGCCGTTAAAATCTGCACCCAATCCTCGTCAATAATCCCGTTCCCCCTTCGGGGGGATCCCTAGAAATTGGAAACAGGGTACGAGCTGCGGTTCTTGCCTGCCCCTAGGAAGATTAGTGTTCCCCCTTCGGGGGGATCCCTAGAAATTGGAAACACGGGACTTAGGCATGTTTAGTGTAAGTTAAACTATGTTCCCCCTTCGGGGGGATCCCTAGAAATTGGAAACATTCACCTTGCGCCGTAAGATCGCATCCGCAGCGTTTAAGTTCCCCCTTCGGGGGGATCCCTAGAAATTGGAAACGCCCAGGGAGTTTAAGAACTCCCGGGCTTGCTTTAGCCACGCGTCCTCAAGTTCCCCCTTCCGGGGGATCCCTAGATAGGGTGTAGGTTGGCCAAGTAAGCGGCTCCCCCTTCCTTGGGGGGAAACTAGCAGCGGGGATCCCCAGGTGTTGAACATGCGCTTTGCGTTTTGCCGATACCGGCGGCCTTTCCGCCAGCCCTTGCGCACGCGCTACGGCCTGTGGTCTATCCGCGAAGGGATCCTGGTTCGGCTGACGGACGCGGAGACGGGAGGTCAGGGCTATGGGGAGATTGCCCCCATCCCCTGGTTGGGCAGCGAGACCGTAGAGGAAGCGCTGGCATTTTGTCAGCAGTTGCCCCCTGAGCTGTCGGAAGCAGAGATCGAGAAGATCCCGGCAACCTTGCCCGCCACGCGCTTTGGGCTGGAATGCGCCTGGCTGGCCTGTCGGGATCCCGGCTGGCTGGCAAGGGATCTCTCCGGGCTTTCCTGGTGTGGGCTTTTTGGGAAAACCCCACCCTCAGGTTCCTACCCCGCCTACAAGGTCAAGGTGGGGGTGGAGCCTCTCGAGCAGGAGGTGAAAAAGCTAGAAAGCTGGCTGGAGCAGTTGCCCGCAGGATCCTGCTTGCGCCTGGATGCCAATGGGGGGCTGAGTCTGGAAGGGGCGCGGCGCTGGCTGGCCCTCTGTGACCGGATCAACCAAGAGTGGCCAGGCAAGATTGAGTTTTTCGAGCAGCCCTTGCCACCAGCGCAGCACGCCGATCTAAGCCGGCTGAGCTGGGAGTTTCAGACTCCCATTGCCTTGGATGAGTCCGTGGTTGGGCTGGAGCAGTTGCAAGCTGTCCACCAAGCCGGCTGGAAAGGGATCCTGGTGGTCAAGCCCTCCTTGGTTGGCTCCTGCCTTGCCCTTAGGGACTACCTCAGGCAACACCCTAGCCTAGATTTGGCCTTCTCCTCCGCCCTGGAAACGCCCATCGGCGCTTGGCATGGCCTAGTTTGGGCGGGATCCCTGCAGGCAAAAACAGCCCATCCCAGAGCCTTGGGATGGGGGGTGGGGGAGTTTTTCCAGGAAGGGGATCCCCTCACCCTGATCACGCTCTCAGCCCAGGAGCGGGCAGCCCTGATGCAGGCGGTGTGGGAGCGCCACAGCCAGCCCTAGACGGCGGCGGCTTGCTTGGCCCGTTCCTGCCGCAGGTAGGCCTGGATAAAGTGCATCAGCTCCTCCGGTTCGCCATTCATAAACGCCTCGACATTGTAGGTTTCGGCGTTGGTGCGGTGGTCTTTGATCAACTTGTAGGGATCGAAAGTGTAGGTGCGAATCCGACCCCCAAAGCCCTGGGTCACCATCTCACCCCGGATCTCGGCCAGCTTTTGCCGGCGCTTTTCTTCCTCAAGCTCGATCAGCTTCGCCTTCAGGATCTGGATGGCCCGCTCCTTGTTTTGCAGTTGGGAGCGCTCTTCGGTGCAGCGCACGGCAATGCCGGTGGGCTTGTGGATAACCCGCACCGCCGTTTCCACCTTGTTGACGTTTTGGCCCCCTGCCCCGCCGGAACGAGAAGTCTCGAACTCCAGATCCTCCATCCTCAGCTCGAACTCATTGTCCTCCTCCAGGATAGGCATGACCTCAACGCCGGCAAAGCTGGTCTGGCGCTTGCCGTTGGCGTTAAAGGGGCTGATGCGCTCCATGCGGTGGTTGCCCTTCTCGGCGGAAAGATACCCGTAGGCATAGGGGCCTTCAATCAGCAGGGTGGCCGACTTGATGCCGGCCTCTGCCCCTTGCGAGTATTCCGAAAGCGTGACCTTGTAGCCCTGGTTTTCCGCCCAGCGGGTGTACATCTTCAGGAGCATCTCCGCCCAGTCTTGGGCATCGGTTCCCCCCGCGCCAGCGGTGATGGTGAGGATGGCGCCGTTTTTGTCGTAGGGGCCCGAAAGCAGTTGCCGCAGCTCCCATTGGCCGAGCTCCCGCTCCACCGCCGCCAGGGATCCGGACACTTCGGCCAACAGCTCCGGGTCCGGGTCTTCTTGCAGCAGCTCCAAGGCGCTGGCAGCATCCTCTAGGCGATCCTTCCAGCGGTGGATTTGATCCCAGGAGGCCTTGAGGCTGTTGAGCTGTTGCAGGTGGCGGCGGGCCGCCTCGGCATCGTTCCAAAACTGCGGCTGCGCTGCTTCCTGCTCCAAAATGGCGATCTGCTGCTCCAGGTGGGGCAGGTCAAAGATAGTCCTGAGCACTGCTCAGGCGCGAGGTGAGCGATTCTAGGGTGCGTCTCAGATCGGCCAGTTCCATAGAGAGCATCAAGAGAGAGCATCAAGCTGCGCTTCGGCTCTCATCCTAGCCTGTAGGCTGGCAATTCAACCAAGGGATCCAGCTCTTTTGCAGGTTTGCTGCAACACTGTGAACCGCATTCCTGGCCAATTGGGTGATCCCGCGCCGGCTCTAGGACGCGACAGAGCGGCCTTGGGCGATGGCTTTTGCCGAAGGATCCCTGTCGGAGCACCTCAAGCCCGTAGCAGAATGGAAAATCTTGTTTCGGAGGCCGCTATGCTGAGGGTCTTTTCCTTGCTTTCCGGACTGGTTCTGGCTGGGGGGGTGGCTGCTTTGGCCATCACCAATCCCACCCCGGAAGAGTACGGAGCCTACGCAGGAGACCAATTGGCTGCCTATGCTACACGGGAATACTGCGCCCAGATCCCAGCTTTTTTGCCCACCCTCATTGAGGAATGTCACGCCCTTGTGCAACAGCTGCAACCAGAGCTGGTGGAGCTGTTTCTGCGCCAGACCCGCCGGCAAAACTTCATCCTCTTCAGCCTCTACAGCACCGATTTGTCGTTGCTTAACTTTGGCCCGCTGGGGATCTCCCTGCCCACCTACCACTTTGAAACCTTGGCCGTGGCAGGGCAATTCTATACCTATGAGATCCGCGAGGGCAAAACCACTCCCCAAAAGGGCTAAACCTGGGCCTGCTCCAACAGCGCTTGCAATTCCTCCAGGGCTGCCTGGGCCGACTGCGCCTGCTGGTAAAGGGATTGCACCATCTCGGCGCTGGCCTGAGCCGATTGCAGGGTGGATTGGCTTTGGCGTTGGATGCGCTCTGCCAAGCCGCGGATGCGGTTGCTGGCTTCGGTGGTGCGCCCCGCCAATTTGCGGATCTCCTGGGCAATGGCACCAAAACCGCCGCCCCCACCCCTGCGGTTGGCCTCCACAGCCGCATTAAAGGAGAGCAGGCGAATATAGCCTGCCACCTCTACGATCAAGTCAACGATGGTGTTGATTTCTTTGAGCTCGCGGGAGAGCTCCCGGTTGCTGTCGGCAATGTCCTGAAATAGGCGGCGCACCGCCTCTACCCCGGCAAAGGTGGCGGCAAAGGTGGATTTGCCCTTTTCCGAGAGCACCGAGCTGATCTCGATGATGCGGGCGTTGAGGCGGGCCAGCTCTTCCGAGCGCTGCTGGGCTTGGCGCCGCTCCCGATCCAAAGCCAGGTTTTGGCTGAGGATCTCGGCTTTTTGCCGCTCCAGATCGCGGGCATACTGAAGGCTGCGGTTTTTTTCCTGCTCCAGCTCGGCCAGGATCCGTTTCATCTCCTCCTGCTGTTCTTCGAGCTTCCGCTGGGTGGCTAGATGTACCTGGGACTGAGCCACCAACAACACCGGCACATCCAAAAGGCGGTAGTCTTGCGGGCCAATTTGCACCACCACCGGGTCGTAGATGGTTTCTTGGGGCCGCTGGAAGGCCTGGCTGGCCGCTTGCAACACATCGCAGTCGCCGGACAGAAGGAGAAAACCCCGGCCATGGAACTCCACCATCGAGCTGATGGGCCGCTTCAAAAACACGTCTAGGCCGTAGGGCTTGCTCAGCATCCACTCCAAAATGGCGCGCCGGGTCAGCATCCCCTGCACTTGTGACCGCTCATCCAACACGATCACCCCCGAAAGGCTGCTGTCATCCTCTAGGCGGCGCACCACGTTCTCGCAAGGGGTGGACTCGCTCACCTGAAAGTCCACCAGGGCCAGATCGCGCAGCTTGGTGTGGATCGAGAGGGTGGGAGTGGGCGGATTGGTCAGGGTAGCCATCACAGGGATCCTCGGCGCAGCTTGGGTCGAGACAGGTAGCCAGTAGATGTGCTATGTATTGGGAAACACACAAAAGTGGCTCTGGTCGGCTTGCCAGGAGACTACTGCCGACTGCATTTAGTTTGCCTTGGGATCTCGTTCCCTGGCTACGGTCGCAGGCTGGGGATCGGTTGAAAAAAAAGACAAAGGCGGGTTTTTCCCGTTGCCGAGTGGGGATCCCGGCAAGAGGGGATACTCCAAATCCGCGATTTGGCCGGCTCTGAGCTCAGCGAGGCTCTTGGTAGCGGTGGTAGATCTCTAGAATTTCACTGCGGCCACGGTTAAAAGCTGCCACCACTTGAGGATCGAAGTGGCTACCGCTTTGGCTTTCCACGAAGCGAAAGATATCTGACAGATCCCAAGCTTCTTTGTAGGGGCGGCGGCTGGCCAAAGCGTCGAAGACATCGGCCAAAGCCACGATCCGCCCTTCCAGCGGGATCTCTTCTCCCTTAAGGCCCCGCGGGTAGCCGCTGCCGTCGAACTTCTCGTGGTGGGTGAGGGCAATGATGGCGCTTTTTTTCATCAGCTCCGAGTCCGATTTACTGAGGATCTCGTAGCCAATCTCGGGGTGGCGGTTCATAATTAGACGCTCTTCGGGGGTGAGG
The DNA here is from genome assembly GCF_047502635.1 of Synechococcus sp. RC10B2. Lineage (NCBI taxonomy): Bacteria > Bacillati > Cyanobacteriota > Cyanophyceae > Synechococcales > Synechococcaceae > Synechococcus > Synechococcus sp. RC10B2. The sequence goes on along the minus strand of NZ_JANSHO010000007.1, from coordinate 22,582 downwards.
GGGCCTGGCTTCCGCAAGATGGCATCCGGGATCCCGATTTTGCCCACATCGTGCAGGGGGCTGGCATAGAAGATCAGCTCTTGTTCATGGCTGGAGAGGCCCAACTGTTTGGCAATGCTGCGGGAGTAGTGGCTCATCCGCTTGAGGTGAAAGGCGGTGTCTTGATCCCGGTATTCGGCAGCCTGGGCTAGACAGAAAATCGTTTCCAGGTGAGCGGCTTTCAGCTCTTCCCGCAAGCGCACATTTTGGTAGGCAACCGCCGCCTGGGAAGCCAGGGCTTCTGCCACCCGGACTTCCAGCTCAGAAAACGGCTGGCTCCAGTCAGCCACCTGGTTGGGCGCTAGGTTGGCAGGGCGATCCGGCCTGAGACGGTTCAAGAGTTGCAGGGCGCCAAGGATATTTCCTGAGGGATCCCGCATCGGCACCGTGAGCAAAGAGCGGGTGCGGTAGCCGGTCTGCTGATCGACTTGGGAGTTGAAGGCATAGGGCAAGCCCGCTGGCAAGCGATAGACGTCCGGCAGATTCAAGCTCTCCCCGGTGAGCACCACATAGCCCACAATGCTAGAAGGAGTAAGGGGTAGGCGCAGATCCTGCAGTTCCTCGTTGCGCTTGACTACAAAAAAGCGCAACTCCTCCCCTTCGCGGATGAACAGGCTGGCGCCATCGCAACCCGTCAGCTCGCGGGCTTGGGCAACAATCAGTTCCAGCAGGCGCCTTAAATCCGTTTCCGAAGAAAGGGCGATCCCCACTTGGATCAGCCGCTGACTCAAGCGCAAGGCAGCAACGGCCTCGAATTCAGCTTCGCCAAGACAGAGATCGAAGGCAGCAGGCCCATGGGACATAACCTGTCCTCCACCGGGTTACGAGTGTTCTCAGAAGCGTTCCTAATGGAGCGATGTCAGAGCTCTAGCAGGGATCCTGCCGCTGCTCCGATGAGGCTAGGGCCGCCTATCCAAAGGAACTCTGCTACTCTACTTTACCTAGGGAGGCAAGAGACGCTGTGACCCAGGTCAAGACCCAGCCGCCAGAGGAGGTTGCCCTCCAGCTCATCGTTGGCCTGGGCAATCCTGGCCCGCAGTATGCCAACACCCGGCACAACTGCGGCTTTATGGTGGTGGACCGGCTAGCGGAGCGCTGGCGGATCCCGTTGGCTTTGGAAAAGCGGTTCCAAGGTAGCTACGGAGAAGGTTTTGCCCTGGGGGGCAAGCGGCGCCTGCTCAAGCCGGAGACCTACATGAATCGCTCTGGCGAGGCGGTGCGGGCGGTGTTGGATTGGTACAAGTTGGATCCTGCCTCGGTTCTGGTGGTGTACGACGATATGGACTTGCCCCTGGGTCGCCTGCGGCTGCGGGGATCTGGCTCCGCCGGCGGACATAACGGCATGAAGTCTGTCATTGAGCACTTGGGCAGCGAAGCCTTCCCCCGCTTGCGCCTGGGCGTGGGCAAGCCCAAAGGCCACCAAGACAGGGTTGGGCATGTTTTGGGGAGCTTTGAACCCGCTGAGCAGGCAGTGCTGGACCGGGTTCTAAGGGCGGCAGTGGCAGCGGTGGAGTGTTGCTTGCAAGAAGGATTGAAGACGGCCATGAACCGCTTCAACCCTTTGGATTTCTCTGGGCCAGATCGGCAAGATCAGCCAGCTCCTCTCAACCCAGCCAAGACTGCGCCCGGAGAAAGCTGATGCCGGGATCCCGCCCCGCTGTCTGACTAAGCAAAGTCGCCTCATCAAGGACTGCGTCCGGCCACGCGATCTTCCACCCGCGGCAATTCCTCAGAACCGCCTGGCCGCGTCAGGGAGTCGGCTTCCCCAGTGGCAGGAGAGGGCAAGGATCCCTCCAGGTTGCTACCGATCCCTCGCCAAGCCAGAGAACCGGAGGCTTCGGCGGCCTGAGCGCACAGCTTGGCGCGCAGCTCTGCCTCCTGCTTGGGCTTGAGATAAAGGTTCTCCAGCAGCACCGCCATACCGGCTACCCAGGGGGGCGCGATCACCGCCCCAACAATGCCCAACAACTGAGTGCCCCCCAGCACCGCCAGCAATTGATACAAGGGCTTCACCCGCACCGAGGATCCCACCAACAAGGGATCCAACACATAGGTTTCCAGGTTTTGCACGGCAACGTACAGGATCAGCACCCACAAAAAAGTCCAGCCCCCTTGGACGATGGCCACCACCAAAGCCGGCAGGGATCCCAAGACTGGGCCGATAAAGGGAATCAGATTGGTAAACCCGGCGATTACCCCCAGCGCCAGCGCAAACTCCGACAGGCCCAAAAAGCGGAGCGAGACGGCAATCATCACCCCCAAAATGGCCGAGACCAAGACCCGCCCCTGGATGTAGCCCCCCATACGTTGCGCCATCGGCTGCACCTGCTGGGCCAACCGCTCATTCCAGGGGTAGGGGAACAGCTCCACCAGGCCCTGCACCAGGTCAGAGCCGCTCACCAGCATATAACCGGAAATGAAGAGGGTCAGCACTACGGTCAACAGGCCGCCCAGCAGACCGCGGGTGAAATCGAAGGACTGCACCAGCAACTGTTGTCCTGAGCGAACTGCCCAGTTCATCAGCGACTGCGGATCCAGCAACTGGTTCAAGTAGTCCAGCGCCGCCGGATCCACCCCTGCCAGATCGGCAATCCAGGTGTCTGCTAACAGTTGGAGCCGCTCCAGGTAAGAGGGCAACCTTGCTAGCAGCCGCTGGGTCTGGGTCACCACCGTCGGACCCATGAGCAGAGCCAAGCCGGCAATCCCGGCAATGAAACTCAGATAAACCACCACCACCCCCAGCCAACGGGGGATCCGCATCCGCTCCGCCAGATCCACCAGGGGAGCCAGCGCCGCCGCCACCACCACCGCGATCATCACAGTTACCACCAGGTTGCGCAGTTGCCACAGCAACAGCAGCAGCATCCCTGTGGCCACTACCAGGGCTATGGAGGAGACGGAGAGGGTCAGCTGTCTTCGGCTCATCATCTGGCTGGGCTCTCTTCAAGGGGGGCGTTTCAGTCCCCCGGGGTAACAGACGGCTCTACCATCCTGGCCTGGCTTAGCCGAACTTGCCAAACGCCCCTTGCCCAAAGACGCCAAACCCGCAACCTCTCTACTCAATAGCCCAGACAAAGATCCGCAGCAGAAAACCAGCTAGCAGTGGAGTTACCGCAACAGTTCCATCCGTACTGCTTCTACATATTCCAGCAGCTCTGGGGATCCTCTGCCTGCAGCCTGCCACAGCGTCAAAGCACGGCCCAGATCGGCAGCGGCACCGGCCCTATCCTCTCCCTGATAGGCGCGTGCCATGCCGCGGTGGTAGTAGCCCTCGGCTTGCTGCGGCTGCACCTCGATAGCTCGGCTGAAATCCTGAACGGCCAAGTTGAAGTCGCAAATGCTGGCCCACATCAGGCCGCGATGGACATAAGCATCGAAAAGATCGGCAGAGCTTTGGTTTTGCTTGGCCAGCTCGATGGCCAGGTGCGACACATCAAACGCCGATTCCAGATGTCCCTGTTCGGCCCAGATGCGAGAGCGCAACAAGTGGAGTTGGGGGTTGCGATAGGCAATGCGATCCAGAGGGGACAAAGTTGCCAAAGCCTGCTGCAGCTCCCCAAAATACTCGTGTTGTATTCTGGCCTTGAGCAAGTAAGCTTCAGGCAAATAGGGATCCAAAGCAATGGCAATGTCCAGATCCTGTAGCGCTCTGCGCATCAGGTGATCAACGACAGCCGCCTGCTCCGGCTCGGGCAAGGCCAGGGGATCGCTCTGCAACCGATCCCAGAAGTATTGAGCCCGCTGCAGATAGAGCTGCGCGTTCCCCGGCTCTTGTTCCAGAAACTGAGCTAGCCGCGCCAGATAGACGCGATCCAAGTGAAAACGCTCGCCAGCCTGGGTGGAAAGAGGGATCCCCCGCTGCGCCAGCAACTGATGCGCCTGAGAGCGCTGCTCAAGCTGCCGTACTTGGGCTTGCAGTTGGGCTTGTTGCCTGAGCAGGAGCTCAGGATCGGGTTCATCGGCAAATGCCGTCACTTGAACACTCTGCGCTGGCGCCGAGGCAACTTCAGGGACAGCGCCCCGTCCCTTGCGCAGGGAAGCCAACCAGCCGCATTCGCCGCTCAAACACAGCCAAGACAGCAAACCCAAAAGCGCCGATCCGGACAACAAAAGACTGGGCCTCAGCATGGATCCCACCCCACGAAATAGCTTGAAAAAAGAGTTGCCTCTAAGCTAGTTCGCCACAGCCGCAGTGTCCAGACTTTCGGCAATGCCCGTCCTGCGCCACCACTCGGAAACTCCCCCCAGGGGATCCTGCCGCCGGCCAGATCGACCAACTCCACGCGACGATTCTTTGCTGGCTACAGGAGCTGAGAGCCCCACACGGGATCCATGAGGCAACTGGGGCAGAGGAAGAGACAAAAGCCTTGCCGTCAGGTAAGCGGGGCAACCCCACCCGTCCATACGGTGGGGTAGTTTATGAGAGTTAGACAACCAGGTTAACCAGCTTCTTCGGCACCACAATGACCCTCTTCGGCGTCATCCCTTGCAGATACCTCTGCGCCGCCTCCGATTGCAGAGCCAGCCGCTCCTGCTCCTGGGGCGTGACATCGGCAGGGGCTTCAAAGGAGCCGCGCAGCTTGCCGTTGACCTGCACCACAATCGTTACCGTATCGGCCACTAGGGCCGCCGGGTCATAGGTAGGCCAAGCCTGGCGATGCACTGAGTCGGTGCCGCCCAGGGCCTGCCACAGCTCCTCAGCCATGTGGGGGGCAAAGGGGGCTAGGAGCAAGACCAAGGTGCGGATCCCTTCCGCATAGACTGGCGAGTCCGGGATCTCGGCTTCAGCCAGGGCGTTGCTCAGCTTCATCAGCCCAGCAATGGCAGTGTTGAACTGGTACTCCTCCAAGTCCTCGCTGACTTCTTTGATGGCCGTGTGCACGGCGCGGCGCAGATCCCTTTCCGCTTTGGTCAGGGATCCTGCTTCAACCTTGGCCTGCAGCAGCTCGGCGGCTTTGCCCTGCAAGGACTCCGTCCCGCTACCGCGAACAACAAACTCGTACACCTGCCGCCAGACGCGGTTGAGAAAGCGAAACTGCCCTTCCACATCGGCATCGTCCCACTCCAAGTCCTTTTCCGGCGGCGCCTTGAAGAGGATGAACATGCGGGCTGTGTCTGCCCCGTAGTTGGCCAGCACCTCTTCCGGATCCACGCCGTTGCCCTTGGACTTGGACATAGTTGCGTAGATAACCTGCAGGGGCTCGCCGGTTTCCGGATCCCGCGGGTCGTTGGGATCCTTGACCAATGCAGTAGGGATCCAGCGATCCTTGCCGGACTTGTTGGGGTTGTAGTAGGTGCGCGCCTGCACCATCCCCTGGGTTAGCAGGCGGGAGAAGGGCTCATCGAAATTCAACAACCCCAGATCCCGCAGCACTTTGGTGAAAAAACGGGAGTAAAGCAGGTGCAAGATGGCGTGCTCGATGCCGCCCACGTACTGATCTACCGGCAGCCAGGCGTTGACCAGATCCTTGCGGAAGATCTCGCGGTCGTTGCGGGGATCGCTAAAGCGCAGGAAATACCACGAGGAGCAGATAAAGGTGTCCATCGTGTCCGTCTCGCGGCGGGCGTCGGCACCACAGGCGGGGCACTTCACCTTTACCCAGTCCTCCAACTGGGCCAAGGGGGATCCCCCTCGCCCCGTCAGCTCCACATCCTCGGGCAACAGCACCGGCAGATCCTCCTCCGGCACCGGCACAATGCCGCAGTGGGGGCAGTGGATGATGGGAATGGGGCAGCCCCAGTAGCGCTGTCGCGAGATGAGCCAATCCCGCAGGCGGTAGTTGACCTGCCGTTCTCCCAGCCCCTGCTCTTCTAGCCAGGCGATGGCCCTTTCTACACTTTGCCCCGGGCCTTTGCCCACCGGGATCCCGTCCAGGGGGCCGGAGTTGATCAACACCCCCTCCCCCGTCCAGGCCGCCTGCAGATCTTCAGCACTCGTCACCCCCCCTTGGGGCGGCTGCACCACCAGCTTGATGGGCAGGCCGAACTGGCGGGCAAACTCAAAGTCCCGCTGGTCGTGGGCGGGCACGGCCATGATGGCTCCTGTGCCGTAGCCCATGAGCACATAGTCGGCAATCCAGATGGGGATGCGCTCTTGGTTGACGGGGTTGATGGCGTAGGATCCCGTCCAGACGCCCGTTTTTTCGCGGTCTTCGGCGCTGCGCTCGATCTCGCTGCGGGCAGCGGCCTCGGCCCGGTAGGCCTTGACGGCAACCTCTTGCTCAGGGGTGGTGAGCTTCTCCACCAAGGGATGCTCCGGCGCCAGCACCATGAAGGTGGCTCCCCAGAGGGTGTCAGGCCGGGTGGTGAACACCGGCAGCTCCTCCCCTGTTTCGGTTTTGAAGACAACCCTAGCCCCCACCGACTGGCCAATCCAGTTCTCCTGCATGGTGAGCACCCGCTCCGGCCAGCCGGAGAGCTTCTCCAGGTCAGCCAGCAGTTGGTCGGCATAGGCCGTGATCTTGAGAAACCACTGCTTGAGGAGGCGCTTTTCCACCAGAGCTCCCGATCTCCAGGAGCGCCCTTCCGCATCTACCTGCTCGTTGGCCAAGACGGTCTGGTCCACCGGATCCCAGTTCACCGGCGCCTCCTTCTGGTAGGCCAGGCCCGCTTTGAAAAACTGCAGGAAGAGCCACTGCGTCCACTTGTAGTAGTCGGGGGCGCAAGTGGTGATCTCCCGCTCCCAGTCGTAGGAAAGCCCCAGCCGCTGCAGTTGATCCCGCATTTGGGCAATGTTCTGGTAAGTCCACTTGGCCGGCGGGATCCCCCGATCGATGGCGGCGTTCTCTGCCGGCAAGCCAAAGGCATCCCACCCCATGGGGTGCAGCACCGCGTACCCCTGCATCCGCTTGTGGCGGGCAATCACATCCGTGATGGTGTAATTGCGCACATGCCCCATGTGCAGGCTGCCACTGGGGTAGGGGAACATCGACAGGGCGTAGAACTTGCGACTTTCTGCTGTTAGCTCCGGCGTGCGATCCAGCCCAATTTCACGCCAGTGGGCCTGCCATTTCCTTTCAATGGCCTGGGGATTGTAGCGCGCGTCCACAGCTTAGGACTCCTGGAAAACCTTTTGCTCTGGGGAGCCTAGATACCAGCATTTTGGCATGCTTTGGCCGCTCCAGAAACCTCCAGGACCCCCTAGTAGGTTTCCTCGTTCCAGCGGCTAGCTTTCTTGAGCTCCTTCTGGAAGCTGCTCCAGTCTTGGCCTGCTTGTTGGGCTACGGCAGCCATGACGCTGTTGATGCCATCTTCCATCCCCTTGAGACCACAGATGTAGACGTAGGTGTTAGGTTTTTGCAGCATCTCCCACAGCTCGGCGCCGTACTCGGCCATGCGGTTTTGCACATACATCTTTTTGCCATCGGGGGTTTGCTGCTCGCGGCTGATGGCGTAGTCGACGCGCAAGCGGTCCCCATGCTCAGCTTTCCAGGCTTCCAGGTCGCCCCGATACAGCAGGCTGGAAGTGGTGGGTACCCCAAAAAACAGCCAGATCTTGCCTTGGTAGTTGGGATCCTCCTCGAGCAAATGCTTGATGAAAGCCCGAAAAGGAGCAATGCCCGTGCCAGTGGCAATTAAGATCAGGTTGGCGTTTGGATCCTCCGGCAGGAGGAACGTCTTCCCAGCCGGCCCCGTGATCATCACCTCATCCCCAGCTCGGAGATCGGTGAGGAAGCCCGAGCAGACTCCCACTCCCGGCTGGCCAGTTTCCTTATCCACGTATTCGGCCCGCTTCACACTCAGAGAAACGGTGCGCCCCTCGCCATCGTCGCCATAGCGGGTAGAGGCAATGGAGTAGAGGCGGGGCTTGTGGGGCTTGCCCTTGTCATCTACGCCAGGAGGAATAATGCCAACGCTTTGGCCCTCCAGGTAGCGGTAGTTGGGATCCGGCAGGCTGAGCACAATGTGCTTGGTCAGGCCGGGTGCCCCTTCCCCCACAAGGGAGTAGGTCTCTACACACTGGCCGATCAGGGGCGCGTTGGGACGGTACAGATTGACAACAACTTCTCGCTTTTGGGCGCTGGCAACCATAACGGCGATCTGCTCCTGGCAATGGGAGAAAACTCTCTAGCAAACACCTTAGCAGCCCGCCCGCCCGAAGGGAACTTGCCGGAGGGGAACACCCCAGGCCGATCCTGAGAAAGCCCGCCCGGAAAACTTCTCTTCTCCTCAGTCGTCGCCGGGAAACAGGCAGTTTTTGTTAAATTGTTCCTTGACGCCGCCCGCCTCTCTGGCCTCAAGCTCGGTTGTGGGGGAGCGTCTTGTGGTAATATGCAAGACCATAAAGAACAGTAACTTTTTTAGAGGCTTCCTCTCAGTTTTGCCCTGCCCATCCCCAAGGAGTTCCCATGGCAAGCAGTCCTGAACGTATTGTAATGATCGGTGTTGCCGGAGATTCTGGCTGTGGCAAGTCCACGTTCTTGCGGCGGTTGGGGGACTTGTTTGGCCGGGATCTCATTACCACCATTTGTCTGGACGACTACCACTCCTTGGATCGCTACCAGCGCAAAGAGAAGGGCATTACGGCGCTGGATCCCCGCGCCAACAACTTCGACCTCATGTACGAGCAGGCCAAGGCGCTCAAAAATGGCCAGAGCGTGATGAAGCCCATCTACAACCACGAGACAGGGCTCATTGACCCGCCGGAGCGGGTGGATCCCAGCCCCATCATCGTCTTGGAGGGCCTTCACCCCATGTACGACGAGCGGGTGCGGGAGCTGCTGGACTTCAAGGTCTATCTGGATCTGGCGCCGGAGATCAAGATTGCCTGGAAGGTGAAGCGGGACATGGCCGAGCGGGGCCACACCTATGAAGATGTGTTGCGCTCCATTGAGGCCCGCCGCCCCGATTTCGAGGCCTACGTCGATGTGCAGAAGCGCTATGCCGATGTAGTCATCGAGGTGCTGCCCACCAAGCTGCTGCCGGAGCTGGATCCGGAGCACAAGGTGCTGCGGGTGCGCATGATCCAGCGGGAGGGGGTGAGGTATTTCGACCATGTTTACCTCTTCGACGAAGGCTCCACCATCGACTGGATCCCTTGTGGCAAAAAGCTGACCTGCTCCTACCCAGGCATTCGCCTGCACTACGGCCCTTCCACCTACTTCGACCAGCCGGTTTCGGTGTTGGAAATTGACGGCACCTTCGACAAGCTGGAAGAGGTTATCTACATCGAGAACCACCTGAGCAACCTGTCGACCCGTTACTACGGCGAGCTGACGGAGCTGCTGCGCAAGCACCCGGAATATCCTGGATCCCGCAATGGCTCTGGACTCATCCAGGTAATCGTGGGCCTGAAGCTGCGGGCCCTCTACGAGAAGATTCAGGCGGAAGCCAAAGAGCTGGCGGTTGCTTCCTAAGGTTTGGCCTCTGCGTGAAGGGGATCCCTTGACCTGGCTCGGGCAGTTGGGCAAGCGGCGATAGGTGGCGATCCATGCAAGGGTTCCAGTTGGAAATCTGGCCGGAGGGAACAGCCTTTTTCTGGCGGGCGGTCGAGATCTGGCAAGAGCAGGCCGCGGCGGCCATCCGTCAACGGGGCCGCTTTACGGTGGCCTTGGCAGGGGGAAACACGCCACGGAAGTTGTATGCTGCTTTAACCCAGGCGCCGGGGATCCCTTGGCAGCAAACCTGGCTGTTCTGGGGGGACGAGCGCTACGTTCCCCCGGATCACCCCGAGAGCAATTACGGCATGGTACGGCGGATCCTGCTGGATACGGTCGGGGTTCCCGCCTCCCAAGTCTTTCCCATGCCCACCCACTCAGGAGATCCCTTACGGGATGCGGCGGAGTACGAGGCGACCCTGCAGCAGATTTTCGGCACCGAATGCCCTGCCTTTGATCTGATCTGGCTGGGAGTGGGAGAAGACGGCCACACGGCCTCCTTATTTCCCGGTACAGCCGCCCTGGAGGTGCAACACCGCTGGGTGACGGTGGGCCAAAAAGGGGAGGAGCCGCGCCTGACTCTGACCTACCCTGTCTTGAACAGGGCGGCTCAGGTGGTGGTTTTGGTAACGGGGGCCAGCAAAGCCGCGATCGTCAAGGAGGCGCTGACAACGGAGGCCCACCTGCCCTGCCAGCGCCTCAACCCCCAAGGACGGCTGCTATGGCTGCTGGATGCGGCGGCAGCGGCTGAACTGCCCCTGCCCGCGGTGGCCTTGCTCGGCTAGTCCGGCCAATTGCTGCCGAAAAAGCGCTGGCTGAAGATGGCGATTTGACCTGGATCACCGCTGCATCCCTTCCCTTCGAATTTGATGGGGGTAGTTGAGTTTGGAGCGCTGCCCCATGTCCATTCGACTCATTGTCGAATCGGTTCTCCAGAGCACCTACCTCAGCCGCCGCCAAGAATCCCAAATCTGCCATTTCCTCCAGGAGCGGCTTTACGACGAATTGGATCTGGAGGCAATTGATCGGCTGATCTTGGCTTTGCTGAAGGGGCAAGTCCAGCTCGAGTGAGAGGAAAGCTGCGCCGCTTCGCCAAATCCTCAGGCCAGAGCCTAGCCCAGCCTCCTGTGGCAGTCTGGTCGCTTGAGCAGCGGACGGCTACAGGAGTTCCAGCAGGAGAGCTTTCCGGCAGGCTCCCTCAGATGCTTTGGCTGCCTCCCCAGCTCGGACGACGCCCTTGCCAACCGCCGCTCCTCGAAGGTAGGGTGACGCCTTCACCGAGTGACATACTCTCGTCTCTCACCCTAAAGCGCTCCGCGCCGCTGACGCGAACGGGGAGCTACTGCGAGAACCTTCTGCGTCCGGCTGTGCCGTGCCGTTAGGCATGCAGCCGCGGAATGCTCTAGCGCGGGGCTATACCAGATTCCGGCAATGCCGTCTTGTATAGCCAATCTGATTCTACGATATTTTTGCGGGGGTGGCTGTATCCCGACCCTGACTGCCCCCCAGTAGGGGGGTACAAGTCGGGGCTTATCCACCTCCGCACCCCCAGAAGCTAAAACCTCCGTCCTGCTGACCCGACACCCAGGCCACAAGCAAACCTCCAAGGCACCGTCAATGCGCCCCTGCACACTTGCCCAAGGCAAAGCCCCACCTATATTTGATCGCCAATTTTGGGTAACTGTAGCACAGACGAGCGACTAAGACTTGCGACAAAACCTGTCTGTTGACCGTCCTGGGGCAAGCCTGTGCAAGTTCAAAGCGGTTGCGGCCCCGTTGCAACGGGATCCAAACCCTCTTGGCCTTTGAGCTGCGGGTGGATCCGCCGCCGGCAGGCCAATCGGAGCTGGTGGATCTGGATGGCAACGCGGCGGTTCAGCTCTAGTTTGGGGATCCCACCGAACATCTGCGCGTCCAAACTCAGGCCACGGTGCTCACCCTGCGGGAGAATCCCTTTGACTATCTGCTCTGCGATTGGGCTACCCATCTTCCGATTGACTATCCCAGCACGCTGGCAGCTCAATTGCAGCCTTATCGGACGGCGCAGGCGGATGCTGGCATCCAAAGCCTGGCCTGGGAGCTGTGGGATCAGGTGCAGGGGGAGACGACGGCTTTTTTGCCGGCGCTCAACCAACGCATCTACTCCGAGTGCCGTCACATCCTGCGGGAAAAGGGGGATCCCTCGCCCGCCGGCTTGACCTGGCAGCGCAAAACCGGCTCCTGCCGTGACCTGACGCTGGTGTTGATGGAGGCCTGTCGGGCAGTAGGTCTGGCGGCAGGATTTGTCAGCAGCTACCAGGTCGGCCCGCCGTTGCAAGAGAACCTGGAACTCCAGGGCACAACCGGCAAAGAGCCCGCAGAGCCTGTCCGCCGCCACCTGCACGCCTGGGCAGAGGTGTATCTGCCGGGGGCCGGTTGGCGGGGGTTCGATCCCACCCAAGGGCTGGCCGTGGCCGATGGCCATGTGGCTTTGGCGGCCAGTGCCTACCCCAAAGATGCCGGCCCCATCTACGGCCACTGGCTGGGCAGAGGCGTTCACAGCAAGATGGACTACACCATTCACATCGAGGCGGAATCCGCCCTGCAGAGCCAAGCCCAACTGAGCCCCATATCCTAGCGGGATCCTTTGAGAACCCTGTCAGCGTCTCTCCTGCCGTGATATTCTGCTAGCTTCTAGTTCTAACCGAGCCCTCTCTTGAAAACCATGGACGAACTCAACACCCTGATCCAGGATCTGCAAGCTGCCTTTAGCGACAGCAGCAAGCCCGTGCTCTCGCTATACGCCGACATCAACCCTGCCCGTCCCGAAAATGCTGGCCGCGCCTGGGTGAGACGCATCAAGAATACCCTCAAGGAGCTGCTGGAGAGTGGGGAGAGCAAGCCCGATAACTCCCTCTGCGAGCAAGTCCTTGCTCTAGTGGAGCAGGAGCGCCCTTCGGCCCGCACCCTGGTTCTTTTTGCCAGCCGCAATCCCGCCGGCAAGCCAGTGCTGCGCCGAATCGACCTGCAGCTGGAGCTGCCGGTGGTGGATCTGGCCCATGGGCGGGTGGAGGCCCGCTGGGGGGAACCTTACCTCACGCCCCTTTTCTTTGCCTTTGATGAATACGAGCGGGGTGGGGTGTTGCACCTGTCTGGCAGCAGGTGGCGCTTCTACGAGCTCTTTTTGGGAGAACTGCGAGAGGACACGGAAATCTTTGCCAACATCAGCGCCGAGGAATGGCAGGAACTGCAGGAGCTGGCCGGCCGCATTGAAAATGCCGTTGCCGAACGTCGCGCCCGCAGCGGTGGCACCTTCGACAAGCTTTCCCCCAAGGAGCGGGAGGCGGCCAAGGTCAGCCTCTGGATGCACAAGCTCTACCTGCGCCTGGCTTCCGCCCTGGATAAGGCAGTGGATCGCCTGGGCATTGAGCGGCTGGTGCTCATGGGCGAAGCCTGGCAGGTGTCCCACTTTGAGGGCTATCTCAACCGCGGCCTACGCAACCGCATCGTCGCGCGGGTGGGGCACCCCGCCAACCTTCACACACCGACGCCGCAAGACATCCTCGACCGAGTGGTACCCGTCCTGGAGGCCGCTGAGCGCCGAGGAGAGCTGGCTTTGTTGGAGCGGATTCGAGAGCAGCCCGGCGCTTGGGGCTTAGATGCGGTGCTGGACGCCCTACAACTAGGTCGAGTGGAAATCCTTGTCTTGCCCTGGAGGCTAGAGGCCACCATCTGGCGCTGCCCAGACGGCTCGGTGGGAGGAACCCCAGAGATGGCCCAGCTCCTCTGCCCAGAGCCGCAACCGGTGGCGCTGCGGGATCAGGTCTGGGTGCTGGCCCGCGATTTCGGCGCTAGGCTGGAGTTTGTCCGCGGCGAGGCCGAAGACCGCTTGCTCCACGAGTTTCAAGGAGCAGCCGCGCTGTTGCGCTGGTAGAGGCCGCTCCAACCGGGTCGAGCAGCTCTCTGGCTGGATCCTGAAGCCGCAATGTAGGCTAACATAGCCTAGCCCACCTCTGAAAAGTTTTCTGAGGGATCCCGTTGACCCAGTCTATTGATCTTCCCACCAGCGTTGATACGTTTTTGCAAGAGCTGGCTGCGATTCAGCAAGTGGGGCCAAAGCGGATAGCCATTCTGGGCAGTCGCCATGTGCCCATCACCCACCAGTACCTCATCGAAACCCTCAGCTACGCTTTGGCCCTTACCGGCAACCGCATTCTCACTTCCGGGGCCATTGGCACCAACCTGGCTGTGATTCGCGGAGCCATGCGGGCGGACATGAAATCCCTGACGGTGATCCTGCCCCAAAGCCTGGAGCGACAGCCGGCAGAGTCGCGGGCCAGCCTGGAGCAGGTGCTGCATCTGGTGGAGCACCCCGAAAATGACCACCTGCCCCTGGCGGAGGCCAGCCGCCTGTGCAACCTAGAGATCGTCAGCAAGTGCCAGCAGTTGATCTGCTTTGTTTTCCACGACAGCGTCACGCTTTTGGAGGCCTGCAGGCACGCTGAGGAGCAACACAAGGTGGTTACGCTCTTCTATTTTGACTGATTGGACTGCAGCTCACTGCTCTCAACCTTTTGCCCCGAGGGTAGCAGTGTAGAAGGCCCCGATAGCTCAACATAGACTGCAGCGCATTCCCGACGTTGGGCGAATGGAATAGGATAAGGCTTTGTATTGAGGCAAATCGTTGGGCAGCCATGATGGGATCCCCGGCATGGAACCCGGAAATTTCTGCAGTCTCGCCGACCTCATCCTCTAATCCGCGGGGATCCGAAAGGGGTGTTTATTTTCGATGCGATGCCCAAGGGATCCATCTGCATTTGCCCGCCACCCTGGCTTGGGAAGAAGTCTGGGACGATTTGGTGTGGCAATTGCGCAGCCGCAAACCCTACTGGGCAGGAGTGGCCCCCCTGACCCTGTGGTGCCAAGAGCGAGAGCTGGACTTGCCCACCCTACAAACTCTGGCCGTCTTGTTGTCGCGGCATCGGTTGTCCTTGTGGCGCGTCCAAACCGGATCCCGAGGGACGGCGATCGCGGCGGCGACCCTAGGCTATTCTGTGGAACAATCTTCCCCCTTGGAGGCGATTCCCCCCGTCTCCCCGGATACTACTCCCCTCTACCTGCGGTCCACGGTGCGGTCGGGGATGTCGGTGCGCCACCGTGGCTCGGTTTTTCTGCTGGGGGATCTCAACCCCGGCGGCGAGATCATTGCCGGCGGCGACATTTGGGTCTGGGGACGGCTGCGAGGGCTGGTGCATGCTGGTGCTGAGGGGGATAGAGGCGCGGTGATCTTGGCCTTACAGTTGGAGCCAACTCAGTTGCGCATTGCCGATCAGGTGGCCCGTCCACCCGAGGGCGGATCCCCTCCCAACACGCCAGAGGTGGTTTACTTGCAGGAGGGTGTCATCTGCATTGCCAGCCTTCAGGATTTTCTGCGGAGGGGGGTATGAGCCGAGTTATCGTCGTCACCTCTGGGAAGGGGGGAGTGGGGAAAACCACCCTAACGGCCAATTTGGGCACTGCCTTGGCGCGCTTGGGTCGCTCGGTGGTGGTGGTGGATGCCGACTTTGGCCTGCGCAACCTGGACTTGTTGCTGGGGCTAGAGAATCGGGTGGTGTACACGGCTTTGGAGGTGATTGCGGGGGAATGCCGCCTTGAACAAGCATTGGTGAAGGACAAGCGCACCCCCAATTTGGCGTTGCTGCCGGCGGCCCAAACCCGCAACAAAACGGCAGTCAGCCCGGATCAGATGCGGCAGTTGATGGAAAAGCTTGCCAGCAGCCATGACTACGTGTTGATCGACTGCCCGGCGGGAATTGAACAAGGGTTTCGCAATGCCATTGCGGGGGCAACGGCAGCCCTGCTAGTAACTACGCCCGAAGTAGCAGCGGTGCGGGATGCAGACCGGGTGGTGGGCTTGTTGGAAGCGGCAGGGATTTCCTCTATCCAGCTAATCGTCAACCGCCTGCGCCCCGATATGGTAACCGCTGGCCAGATGATGGCAGTGGAAGATGTGGTGGAGGTGCTGGCCATCCCCTTGGTGGGTATCATTCCAGAAGACCGGGAGGTGATCGTCTCCACCAACAAAGGGGAGCCCCTAGTCCTCTCGGCCAACCCGACTCAGGCTGCCCAGGCCATCCAGCGCATTGCCCGACGGCTGGAAGGGGAGACGGTGGAATTTCCCAAGTTGGCCAGCTTGGGCGAGTCTTTCTGGGAAAAGGCCAAGCGGTTTTTCAGCCAAAAGGTGCTCTGAATCTCAACGGCTCTTGAGCTCCATCTCAACGGGATCATCCTCTTTGCCTGGAGTCTTTGCTTTCCCTGCTATGCACCTTCAATAAAGCCCATGCTTCTCGATTTCTTGGATCAGCTTTTTTCCCGCCACTCCGGCAACAGCCGCGAGCAAGCCAAGCAGCGCCTGAAACTGATCTTGGCCCACGACCGCGCCGACCTCACCCCGGCAGCCTTGGAAGCGATGCGCCTGGAGATTTTAGGGGTAGTATCTCGCTATGTGGAGCTGGATTCGGAGGGGATGCAGTTTCACTTGGCGGCAGAAGGGGGGACGACGGCCCTGATCGCCAACCTCCCCATTCGCCGTGTCAAGCCCCTGGCGGAGGCCCGCCTCAATTCCTGTGAAGGGGAGAACCCACAACAGGATCCCGGAGCGGCCCCATCTGAGGGCGGCCATTTGAGCTCGCCTTCTCCCTGAGCTACCCTAGACTCAGGGAGCAGTAATTCAAGGTGTTACATAGAGTGTTACATCCGCCTAGGCTGCGTCTGTTCGCCAAGATGCCTTCTCTTTGCTCCCACTTGTGTCTGTCCCGGCCGGGGGTGCCTTGTAGCTGTTTGCAGCCTGCTCATGGTAAACCGTCTGTGGCCCCAATGCTGACCAGGACAAAGTCGCCGGGACGGAGTTCGCGCTAAGGGAGGTTGAGCCTCGGCATGGAAAACTCCTTTGAGCTGACGATCCTGTTTACGCTGGCCTTGGTGGCCGGGATCGCGGCTCAAGTCCTGGCCAATTTTGTTAAAGTGCCCAGCATTGTTTTCCTGCTCCTGTTTGGGGTGCTGCTGGGGCCAGATGGCCTGGGCTGGGTTCGTCCCCAAATCATGGGATCTGGCCTGGAGGCGCTGGTGTCGTTGGCGGTGGCTCTGATCCTGTTTGAGGGGGGGCTGAACCTGCGGCTGCAACGCCTTAACCAGGTCTCCGACAGCTTGCGCAATCTGGTGTTGCTGGGATCCCTTTTGACCTTGGGAGGGGGAGCGCTGGCGGCCCACTATTTGGGGGAGTTTCCCTGGCCCCTGGCCTTTTTGTTTGGATCCCTGGTGGTGGTGACGGGGCCGACGGTGATTAACCCCATCCTGAAGCGGGTGCGGGTCGATTCCGCCGTCAGCACCCTGCTGGAGGGGGAAGGGGTGCTCATCGACCCCGTGGGGGCCATCTTGGCGGTGGTGGTGCTGCAGGTGGTGCTCTCCGGCCACCCCAGTTTCTTGCTGGCCCTAGAGCAGCTATCTAGCCGCTTGGCCATTGGGTCGGCGGTGGGGGCGCTGGGGGGCTGGCTGATGGGATCCTTCCTGCTCTGGTCGCGGCAGTTTTTGACGGAGGAGCTGCGCAACTCGGTGGTGCTGGCGGGGGCGCTGGGGGTGTTTGCCCTGGCCCAGTCGCTGCGCTCCGAGGCGGGTCTAATGGCGGTGGTGATGGCCGGGTTGGTGGTGCGGCAGAAGGCGGCCATTGCCGAGCGGAGCGTGCGCCAGTTTCACGGCCAGTTGGTGGTGATGGCCATCTCGGTGTTGTTTATTCTGCTGACTTCCACCCTCTCGCTCAAGGCGGTATTTGCGCTGGGGTGGGGAGCCTTGGCCACGGTGCTCTGCCTGATGCTGGTAGTGCGTCCTTTGAGCGTGTGGCTGTGTACCTGGCGCAGCGACCTGAATTGGCGGCAGAAGCTGTTTGTGGCCTGGCTGGCCCCCCGCGGCATCGTGGCGGCCTCGGTGGCTTCTTTGTTTGCCATTTTGCTCACCGAGCGGGGCATTACCGGGGGGGATGCCCTCAAGGCGCTGGTGTTTTTGACCATCTCGGTCACGGTGACGGTGCAGGGGCTGACCGCTGCCTGGGTGGCCCGCTGGCTGGGCTTGGATCAGGGGAGTTCTACGGTGATCATCGGCAACCATCCCCTGGTCGGCCAGTTGGCCCAGTTGCTGCGCTCCCTCAACCAGGCGGTGGAGGTGCTGCCGCTGCCGTCGGGATCCCGTCTGCGCGAGCGCACCGCCAATCTTCCCGCCGAGCTCAACGGCCACAAAGCCGGCCATACCTCAGGGACCCACCCCGCCAGCGGCAATGGCAGCTCCAAAGCCCTGCCGGTTCGCGTCAGCGGGACGGAGTCCTCAGAGGAACCTGGCCAGGTGCTGCCCGGATCTTTGCAGGAAGCCGTGCTGAGCGAGTCAGCCTTCTTGAAGGCCGATATCGACCATGCGGAAACTCTGTTGATCCTGACTTTGGATCCGCAGGTGAACTGGGCCATTGCCGAGCTGATGGTGAAGCTTTCGGTTTCTGCCGCCATCTGGACGGTGTTGCTGCCGGAGATGCCCATCTCGGAAGGGATCCGCACCCTGCCGATCCCTTTTTCCCAACTGCAGCGCTGGGCCAGCTACCTGGAGGCCAATCGGGCCGAGCTGCGCTCGATCACCCTGCCCACCCTGGCGGACCTGGGCCTGAAGCCCCCCCAATCCGCCGCGGCCTCGGCTCAGGAGTCGATCGCGGCAGCGCGCTCAGCGCTGCTCAACCCTTTTTCGGCCCAGATGGGGCTAGAGGATCCCACGTTGGAGCGGCTGCGGGATCAGTTCGCCTACCGCATCAAAGCCGATCTCTGCCTGCCTTTGTTGCTGGTGCGTCCGCAGCGTCTGGGAGGCTGGTTTGGGGAGAAGGGCAAGTCGTCCCAGGTCGGTCGGCTGTTCTACCTGCCGGAGCCGGGCATCTGGCGACGCGGAGATTGCATCTACTACCTGGAGCGCACGTCCAGCCCCGTAGAGGCCGTTGCTCCCTCTGCCAGAGAGTTGGATCCCCCAGAATGGGATCCACCCTCAGCCGAGCTACTGCCCCAGTATGTTGAGGGCGTCAAGCTCCACTTCGATCTCTAGGGGTCCCAGGGCAGCCAGCGGCCACTAGGAATGAGGGGACACCCCTGCACCTGCTCAGGCCGACCCAGATAAACCCAGGCAAAGGTGCCGCTCTCCAGTTGCACCCACTGCCGTTCGTATAGCCGCGGGTGGTCTTCCAGCTCATCTAGGCGGGGCAACAGGCCCAAGGGAATGCGGTAGCGCTCGCCGTAGAGCCGGTTGCGGCCAGGAACGGCCATCGGGTAGGGGCCGAGATCGTAGAGGTCGATGTGGTTGAGGCTGTCTGGGCCCAAAAACTCTGCCCCTTGCAGCAGGCTGTGGTACTGGCCGCCCCGCAGCAGGGATCCGTAGACAAAAACCACGGTGGAGGGTTCCATGTAAAGCTACGCAACTTTGACAACCGGGATCAGGGGGATTGGGCCCATTTTTGGCCGATGCGCGGCTCCGAGCCGGCCAGCAGGCGTTCGATGTTGCGGCGATGGGCAGCAATGACATAAACCCCCCCTGCCAAGGCAAACAGCAAATACGGCAGAGGCTGGCCCAGAGCCCACATCAAGAGCGGCGCCGCCACCGCCGCCAGCAGGGAGCTAAACGAGACGATGCGGGTGAGGGCGATCCCCAGCAGCCAGACACCGAAGGTAGCCAGGGCTACCGGCCAAGCCATGGCCAACAGGATCCCCAGGCTGGTGGCCACCGACTTGCCCCCCTTGAAGCCCAGCCAGCAGGAGCGGCTATGGCCGATCACCGCCCCCAGGGCCGCCACGACCACCCACCACGGCGAGCCCAGAGCTGATCCCAGCGCCACCGCTGCCGCTCCCTTGGCAGCGTCCACCAGCAACACCAGCAGCGCCGGCCCCTTGCCCACTGTCCGCAACACGTTGGTTGCCCCCGTTGAGCCGGATCCCGCTTGGCGGAGGTCGATCCCACCCCAGCAACGGCCCACCCAGTAGCCGGTGGGGATGGATCCCAGCAGGTAGCCTCCAAGGGCGGCAAGGAGGGCGGAAAGCCATGCAGGCATAGACACGTCTTGAACGCTCTCTCCTCACTTTGCCACAGGGCTTGGGTTGCCACTGCTGTCGAATCCGGCCAGGTTGACCTCCCAAGCAAGGCGCGGCTGCACAAATTGCAAAAGCTGTTGGCGAATCTGCTCCAGTTGCCGGATGGCCTGGCGGGATCCCTGCGCCCAGAACTGCTGCTGCAGATAGTCAATCAGCCACAGCTGCGCCGGCAAATCGAGAGCAGCCACTGCCCTAGCCACTTCCAGCGCCTGCCGCAGCGAGTGGGGCCAGCGTCTTAGGTCCTGCAGCAGTGACGGCGGAAGGCTTTGCAGGTGCTGCTGGGCGGCCAGCGCCCGTCCAGGGCTGCCTTGGGCTAGGGCAATTAGCTCAGAGCGAGGGATCCCGGGCAGCTCCGGGCAGCCCAAAGCTGTCAACACTTGCTCCATCTCTGCCGAGCTGAGGCGGCGAAACGGCACCATCTGGCAGCGGGACAGCAGCGTCGGTGGCAAAGGGTGGGGAGGGGGGGTAGGCGAGTGGTGGGAGGCGATAAGAACGATGTGGGCCGGCTCAGGCTCCTCCAGGGTTTTCAGCAGGGCATTGGCCGCACTTTCTGTCAGGGTTTCCGCTCCCTCCAGTACAACTAGCGAGCGGCGGGCGTGCATTGGCCTACGGGCACAGAAGCGAACCACTTCCTGCACCTGTTCCAGGCGAATTTGCGGCGGGGAGCGCCGCTGCAGAGCTTGTGCCTCCGGGGCGTCTGCTGCTATCAGGCGGCCCTGGTGGACATAGGTGGGGCTGACCCAGTGGAGATCGGGATGGGTGCCTGCGAGGAGCCAACGGCAGTTGGAGCACTGGCCGCAAGGGATCCCTGAGCTGGCCTCGCAGAAGAGGGCCTGGGCAAACCAGCGGGCCATCAGGCTCCGTCCCACCCCTTCTGGTCCCAAGAAACAGTAGCTTGAGGTCACCCGCCCCTTTTCCAAGGCCGCCACGAGCAGCCGCGCCGCCAGCTCCTGCCCGACGATGTGCTGGGGGGGCAGAACCGTGACTCCCTCAACCATCTCGGCAGCTCTGGGCTGAAGCATCGGCAAAGTTGCCTAGTCGCAGGCAAAGGTCGGCAAGAGAAATTGCCACAGCCCCTCCTCCACCAAGGGATCCCTCCCTATCTCTGCCCCAGCCTTGTTGTTAGCCGGTGGGATCCAGTCGCATTAAAACTTGGCCAAATTCCACCGGCTGGCCGTTGCTCACCAAAATCTCCCTCACCACGCCCGCCGTTTCAGCTTCTATCTCGTTCATCAGCTTCATGGCTTCGATAATGCAGAGAGTTTGGCCCTTGTTCACCCGTTGGCCAACCTGCACAAAATCCGTTTCTCCAGGGGCAGGAGCGCTGTAGAAGGTGCCCACCATCGGCGCCGTCACCTCCACCCAGTGGCTGGGGGCAGGCTTAGGAGCGCTCTCAGGAGGGGGAGCTTCTGCAGGGGAAGCAGGGGGGGGTTCTGGCGGCGGGGCAGCGGGCGGAGCAGCGGCAGCAGCAGCAAGGCCAGCCGGGATCCCTTTGCGCAGGGTGAGGCGGAAATCCTTGTACTCCAGGATTAGCTCGGTAACGTCGCTCTCCTGCAGAGCGGCCAGCAGAAGGCGAACTTCCTGCCAATTGACAACATCCAAGGGAAGATTACTCCTGATGCATCACCTGTCCACAACGGCAGCCCAGCGGCAAGAAGAGGGGGAGCCATCACTCGCGGCCTATATAGGTGTCGGTGCGAGTATCGACACGCACCCGTTCTCCCACCTTAATAAACAGAGGCACCTGGATCTCAGCGCCGGTCTCCAGCTTGGCGGGCTTGGTTCCCCCTGTTGCCGTATCTCCTCTCACGCCGGGGTCGGTTTCCACCACTTCCAAGACAACGGTGTTGGGCAGCTCCACATCGATCACCTGCCCCTTCCAGCGCAGGATGGCCACCTCCATGTTCTCTTTCAGGTATTTCACGGCAGAGCCGATTTGGGCAGCGCTGAGGGGAGCCTGTTCGTAGGTCTCCATGTCCATGAACACGAAATTGTCCCCTTCTGAATAGAGATACTGCATATTCACTTTTTCAATAGTGGCGGCGGGCAGCATCTCGCCGGCGCGGAAGGTTTTCTCCACAACGTTGCCGGTCTGCATATTTTTGAGCTTGGTGCGCACAAAGGCCGCGCCCTTGCCGGGTTTCACATGCAGAAACTCGATCACCTTGTAGGGAGCGCCATCAATTTCCACAGAGACGCCGGGGCGCAAGTCGTTGCTTGAGATCATGTCAGCACAGGGATCCGTTGCTCAGACTTCCCAATCTTACCCCGGCTGCGGGGCACTCCGATTCAGCTCTCTGAGATCAATGGGCGGCTGACGTCCGTAAAGAGGCAACACCGTCTGCCAGGAAGGGCGCAAGCCTGCTTGGAAGTCGGCGCGGGCCAGTTCCGCCAACGCCAGCACAGGCGCCGGATCCACCCAGTCGGCAGCATCGACGACCAGAGCCTGGGGCCACTGCCGCAGAACCTTCTGCCAAGCCGCTTCTTCCCAGATCTGATCCGCCACTTCGGCAACCCAATGTTCTGGCCCCAGCCGGTACACGCCACCATACTGCTCCCCTCGCTTGGCGTCCATCTGCACCGCCACCGTCAGCGGCTGAGGCGGGGATCCCTGCTCCTGCCACACCTGGCGGGCGAGAACCGCCAAAGTCGAGTAGCCGAACACCGGAATGCGCAACTGCTGGCCCAACAGCCGCGCCACACTTACCCCCAAACGGCTGCCGGTAAAACTTCCCGGCCCCAGAGCGACAGCGATCCCCGCCATCTGCGACCAGTCCTGGCTGGCCAAGAACTCCTTCAGGCAAGGGTGCAACTGCGCCGCCATCTCCCGATCCAGCCACCAACTCCGGCTGCGGCTCTCCCCCAGCTTCTCCTCCAGCGGCAACACGGCCAAGCCCAGAACAGGCGTGGTGGTGTGGATCCCTAAAATCCAGCGGGGAACTGACATGGCCTCTCTCAGGATCAAGCGAGGTAGTTGACAGAACTTAACGGATGATTTAAGGTTAGGTTGTCAATCTTCGCGCT
>NZ_JANSHO010000006.1:0-133113 GCF_047502635.1 Synechococcus sp. RC10B2 | reverse complement strand
TTCTCGGAAGCTCCCGTCTACAGCCCGTCAGGGCTTAGCGGGAGAGGATGTCACGCCTCATTGCCGCAGTTCACCTGCAGGGCCAGATGGTCGCATTCGGGGCCAAAGTGGCCATCAGGCTCCGTCCGAGTAGCGTGAACGGCCCGGCTCACCTGTCCCGAGAGCAGATGGACCGAAAACCCCATCCCCTGCAGAGCAGCGGCCAGCAGGCTGTTCAGCTCAAAGCAAAAGCCGCCCCGCCGCTCTCGGACGATTTTTTGGAACAAAAAATCCCGCTCCAGGCGAATGGGGCGACCCCAGTGAATATCCAGATTTTCAAACGGCACCCGCAGCAGGTGGGCCAGGTGGATCTGGCGCAGGGTTTGCGGGGTGAGCTGGGTGGGGCCGACGTAGCCAATGCGCTCCAGGTAGGCCCTGATTTGGGCAGGCGTCAGCGGCTCTAGCATCAGCACGGGAGGCGGTTGGGTTGGCGGCAAGCGAGCATCTGGCCTACCCTAGCCTTGCTGCAGCTCCCCGGCCAGAGCCAGAAGAACAGTTTTTGGCGACGCCCCAACTCTCTCCCACCAGAGAACAAAGCAAAAAGAGAATGCTACGATAGCGGCAAGAAAAAAGAAGGCGAAGCGTTACATGGCGGAATATACTCGGTCGATTTCCTTTTACGGGCGGGAAATTGACATCAATATTGGGTTGATGGCTCCCCAGGCAGGTTGCGGAGTCTGGTTGACTTCTGGGGAAACTTCGGTCTTGGTCACGGCTACGCGACAAGCCGGTCGTGCCGGTGTCGATTTCTTGCCTTTGCTGGTGGACTATGAGGAGCGGCTCTACGCTGCCGGGCGGATCCCAGGAGGCTACTTGCGGCGGGAAGGTCGGCCACCGGAGCGGGCCACCCTGATCTCTCGTCTTATAGACCGGCCCCTGCGGCCTTTGTTCCCAGAATGGCTGCGGGACGATGTGCAAATCGTGGCCACCACCCTCTCGGTGGACGACAAGGTGCCCCCCGATGTGTTGTGTATTTTGGGGGCCTCGCTGGCCATCCACAGCGCTCGCATCCCCTTCAACGGCCCGGTGGCGGCGGTGCGGGTCGGCTTGGTTAAAGATGAGTTCATCATCAACCCCACCTATGCCGAGATCGAGGCCGGCGATCTGGATTTGGTGGTGGCTGGCTGTGCCGACGGCGTAATCATGGTGGAGGCCGGCGCCAACCAACTGCCGGAAAAGGACGTGGTCGAGGCCATTGAGTTTGGTTTCGAGGCCGTTCAAGAGCTGCTCAAGGCCCAACAGCAAGTTTTCGCCGATCTCAACATCACCCCTGTGGAGCTGCCCCCGCCCCCTCAAAATGAGGAGCTGGTTGCCTTTGTGGCAGAACACGCCCAGGAGGAGATTCGCTCCGTCCTCAGGCAGTTCCTGGATAAGACCAGCCGCGAGCAACAACTGGAGGCGATCAAGGCCAAGCTAGAGGCCCAGATCCAGGCACGGCCAGAGGGGGATCCCTTGCGGCTGTATCTGCTGGAAAATCCCAAGGAATTGGACAACCAGTTCAAGGCTTTGACCAAGAAGCTGATGCGCCAGCAGATCTTGCAGGAGGGGGTGCGGGTGGATGGGCGCAAGCTGGACGAGGTGCGACCAGTCTCTTGTCGGGTGGGCTTGATCCCACGGGTACACGGCAGCGCTCTGTTCAACCGCGGCCTCACCCAAGTCCTTTCCATCACCACCCTCGGCACCCCTGGTGATGCCCAGGAGCTGGACGATCTGCACCCAGTGGACGAGAAGCGTTACATGCACCACTATAACTTCCCCGGCTTTTCCGTGGGAGAAGTGCGGCCCTCGCGCTCGCCGGGACGGCGGGAGATCGGCCATGGGGCGCTGGCGGAGCGGGCCTTGGTGCCGGTGCTGCCCAAGGAGGAGGAGTTTCCCTACGTGGTGCGGGTGGTCTCAGAGGTACTCTCCTCCAATGGCTCCACCTCGATGGCCTCAGTCTGTGGCTCTACCCTGTCTTTGATGGATGCCGGGGTGCCGATCAAAGCGGCGGTCAGCGGCGTAGCCATGGGCTTAATTAAGGAAGGGGACGAGGTGCGCATCCTCACCGACATCCAGGGCATCGAGGACTTTTTGGGGGATATGGACTTCAAGGTGGCCGGCACGCGGGCCGGGATCACCGCTTTGCAGATGGACATGAAAATTACCGGCATCACCGTGGATGTGGTGGAGAAAGCCCTCCTGCAGGCCAAGGCCGGGCGGGACTACATCCTTGACAAAATGCTGGAGGTTCTCCCGGCGCCTCGGCCCCAGTTGGCCAAAACAGCCCCTCGTCTGCTCACGTTCAAGGTGGATCCGGAAGATATCGGCAAGATCATCGGCCCTGGCGGCAAGATGGTGCGCAGCATCACCGAAGCGACAGGAGCCAAGGTGGACATCAGCGACGATGGCACGATCACCGTGTCCTCCTCGGTGGGCGGCCAGGCAGAAGCGGCTCGGGCGATGATCGAAAACCTGGTGCGGCGGGTGGAAGAGGGGCAGGTGTACCTGGGCAAGGTGACCCGCATCATTCCTATCGGCGCCTTTGTGGAGTTCTTGCCGGGCAAAGAGGGCATGATCCACATCTCGCAACTGGCGGAGTACCGCGTCAGCAGGGTGGAGGATGAAATTGCCGTAGCAGATGAGGTGGTGGTCAAGGTGCGCAGCATCGACCACAAGGGCCGCGTTAACCTCACCCGTCTCGGCATTAGTCCTGAGGAGGCGGCGCGGGTGCGCAACCATCACCCCTGAAGCTGCGGTTTTTCCCCAGCAACTGGGTGGGCAGGGATCCCCTCGCCAGCCGTTGTCAGCGGCCAAGATGGCAGAGGAGGCGCTCTTCAACCTGTTGGCCTCAACATGCCGAATCTCGCTTCTCCCCTTCTTGCTGGCCAAGAGCGTGGCCCTCAGAGGCGACTGTCTCCCTCCCGGCGGCGACTGGGCTGGGCCTTGGCTTGGGGCCTGGGGTGGGCCACCTTGCTCAACCTTTCTGCCCAGCACCCTTTGTTGCTGCGGCTGGAGAGCGACGCCCAGGAATGGCTCTATACTTGGCGCGGCCCTCAGCAACCTTCCCCGGAGGTGGTGATCCTCGGCATCGATGGCCGCATTGATGGGCAGGGAGAAAGTGGTGATGGCCAGCATAATGTTGACTTTCTCTTGGAACGGGCTAACTACGCCGGCCTGACCTTGCGCCTTCTGGAAGAGGCCGAAGCCAGGGTGGTGGTGCTGAACCTGCCCAGCAGCTTTGTGGTGCCGCAGAATCTGGGCAACGAGAACCTAGATGCTCCCCTGCGTCAGGTGGTGCAGCGCTACCCGGATCGCTTGGTTTTGGCCACCCGCAGCAGCGAGAGCTTTGGACGCTCCGAGATCAACATCTACAACCACTTCTTGCCTTTTTCGTCCTTGCGCCTTGAGTATTTGGTGCCGCCAGAGCATGTTCAGGGGGTGGTGCAACACCGAGTCGACAGAACCGGGATCCTACGCCAGGCCCAGTTGCGGGGGCTCTACCTACGCCGCGACAGCCAGGAGGAGCAGATGTTCGCCTCGGTGGAGGCTCTGGCTTTTGCC
The DNA here is from genome assembly GCF_047502635.1 of Synechococcus sp. RC10B2. Classification (NCBI taxonomy): domain Bacteria; kingdom Bacillati; phylum Cyanobacteriota; class Cyanophyceae; order Synechococcales; family Synechococcaceae; genus Synechococcus; species Synechococcus sp. RC10B2. The sequence continues at coordinate 129,534 of NZ_JANSHO010000006.1, read as the reverse complement.
AAGTACGACCCGGAGAAGGCTAGCCGCTGGTTTCGCAAGCGGGGCTTACAGCCGTTTCAGTTCAATCCCCTTGGCTCTCAGCACAGCATCCCCATCATCCCCATCGAACGGGTCTGTCCGCCGCTGATCTCCCAGACGGGATCCGGCTCCCCGACGCTCAGCCCCGGCCAAGCCTGCCGCGGCCAAGAAGGGATCCCGCCCCTCGACCCCAAAGTTGCCGACCAACTGCGAGACAAAATTGTCCTGGTCGGCTTTGTGGGCGGCTACCCGGAGACCTTCCCGGTGCGGACGGCGGATGGATCCCAGATTGCGGCAGTCGAGCTGCAGGCGCAAATCCTCTCGAGCCTGCTCACCGGAGAGGTGTACCGATCCCTGCCGGCAGGGCTAGCGGCGGGAGTTGTCTTCCTGCTGGGGGCGGGAACGGGCCTGATCTGGGTGCTCTATCGCCCCTCCCCGCGACGGAATTGCTGGGACTGGAAACAACAGCGCTCTCTCCTCTGGCCAGTGGTGGGGCTGGTTGCTTATGAAGGGTGGGCCGTGACCCAATTTTTGCTGTGGCGTTGGATTTGGCCGCTGACCTTGCCGGCTTTGGCCGTCGGTCTAACGGGGGTGAGCCTGCTTCTGACCTTGGTAATCTTGGAGAACCAGGAGCGGCTCTTGGCCCAGCAACAGGAACTGGAGCGCCTGCGCCGGGCCGAACAAGAGGCTGCTATCGACCAAGCCCGCAAGCTGCTCTACCGCATTGCCACCGACATTCACGATCGCGAGCTGCAGGAGCTGAAGGTGGTGATGGACGAGCTGGAGAGCTTGCAATGGCAACAGCAGCAGGGTAAGGATCCCGATCCTGCCATTTACGATCGTCTGCTGGAACAACTGGAAAGGATCGGGCGAGGCATTCGCGAGCAGCTTAACGATGTGCGCACCCTGGCCACCAAGCTGCGCATTTCCCCCAGCTTGCGGGAGGGCTTGCACCGGGGCATCGACACCTATCTGGACGAGCTGATTCGGACGGGCAGCCTGACCTTGCCTGTGGAGCGCCACCTACAACCTCTGGAGGAGCCCAATACCGGCGAGTGGTTCGACCAACGGGAGGACATCTTGCGCTTTTTGCGAGAGGCCATCGGCAATGTCATCGCCCATGTGCAACCTCCCAAGGGCAACGCCTCCTTCGTCAAGGTGTCCTTGGTGCAAAAGGAGCGCCACTGCTGCTTGTCGGTCATCAATGACGGCGTAGAATACGCCCCCAGCCCCGGTGGCGGCTATGGCAGCAAAGCCATGAATACCATTGCCCGCTACCTGCCCAAGGGCTCCTGGCATCGCACCCACACTCCGGAAGGCCATACCTACGTCGAGCTGCACTGGGAGATGCCGCTCTAAAAGACTTAGACAACAGCGGGCAAAAGGGAACTTTTGTCTGTGCTTCAGCGACTCCTACCTAGCTGGTCGCCCAGCCCCGGCAGACCCCAGGCGTAACTTCCCCCAGAGCTTGAGGTACAGCCTGCTAAAGAATCAAGAGGTACAGTAGCAACACTTAGCAAACCCACTTCGGAAGCGGATAGAGGTCTTACCTGCCTGATAAGCTGTCACAACTCTTTGCCGTCAATCCAAAGAATGGGTTGGCATCCCCTCCTCTCCTGCCTCTTGAATACCTGTACCCTATTTTTAACAGGCTGTAGCATCGATGCTCTTGCGAGGGAGCTCAAAGGGGGAAAGTGACTGGAGAGGGTATCTGTTGGATAATGCCCAGATTCCTCGGAAGAGGGCGTGGGGCAGTTTACGCTTTGATGGGCACTTTCTTCTCCAGCCACTGGGCCACTTGATCGGCCAGATCAACCCCTTCTAACTGGCAGATCTCCCGCAGCATAGTTGGGCTGGTGACGTTAATCTCTGTCAGCCGTTCCCCGATGACATCAATTCCAACAAAATAGAGTTTCTCCTGCCGCAGCACTGGCGCCAAAGCCGCGCAGAGGGCCCGTTCTTTTTCAGCAATCTCGGTTTTCTCCACCCGACCCCCAGCGGCCACATTGCCACGGAAATCCCCCTCCCCAGGGATGCGATTGACGGCGCCCAAAGGCTCGCCCTCCAGCAGCAAAATGCGCTTATCTCCCGCTGCTGCCTGCGGCAAATACTCTTGCACCATCACGGGCAGCCGGCCAAACTGAGTGCTCAGCTCGATCAAGGAATTGAGGTTTGGATCGCCGGCATTGACCCGCAGGATCCCTTCCCCACCCTTGCCGCCCAGGGGCTTGAGCACCGCCTGCCCCACCTGCTCGACGAATTGGCGGAGCAAGGCCTTGCTGCTGCTGACGCAGGTACGCGGGATCCACTCTTTAAACCGCAAAGCATAGAGCTTTTCGTTGGCGGAGCGGATCCCGGCAGGATGGTTGAGCACTAGGGTGCGGCGGGGGGAGAGATGATCCAGAAGGTAGGTGGCGTAGAGATAGGCCGCGTCCACCGGCGGATCCTTGCGCATCCATACGGCTTGCATCTGGCTCAAGGGCAACAAACGCCGTTCTTTGACTTCGTACCAGGGATCCGCTCCTAGATCCAACACAATCTCCTCAACGGATCCCCAGGTTTCCCCTTGATCCCAGTAGAGGTCGGCCAATCCAAGGCAAAAAATGCGGTGGCCTCGTTTCTGCAGCGCCTCCATTAGGGCAACGCTGGTGTCGTGGCCCACCTGCAACTGAGACAACGGATCGACAATGAAAGCTACCTGCATGAATGGTTTGAGCAACGAAAAGCTGCCCTGAGTATGCAACAAATTGGAGCGGATTGCTCCGGGCAGGAAGTTAAACCGATGCAGAGCCGTCTTTAACATCCCCTTAACCCTGACCAGCGAAGCAAACGTTAGCTTAGTTAGATGAGATCCCTGTTAGACCTCAGTGTTTCGGCCAGGTTGACCAGGTTTCTGGCTCGCCTGTGAGGAATGGTCTGTCTGTGAGTGTTCCTTCTCCCCAACCCTCCGAGCCGGTTCGCATTGAAACCACGCGGGACTTGCTAGCAGCCCTGCGAGAAGGGCGCTCCCTGCTGGGTGCCAACCTCGAAGGCGCCTACCTCTCGCGGGGCCTGTTCGACCGCATCCAGATGCCCAAGGCCAACTTGACGCGGGCCAACCTGCGCTCGCTCAGTATGCAGCAGGCAGATCTGCGGTTATGCAACTTTCGCCGTGCCGAGCTGGAGCGGGCCAACTTCGCTGCCTCCGATCTCCGGGGATCCAGCTTCAGTCAAGCCCTGGGAGACTACAGCAACTTCACCGCTGCCAAGCTGGACAAAAGCAGCTTTCAGGGGGGACACTTCAGCCATTCCATCTTTCGCGAGGCCAGCTTGGTGGCTGCCAACCTAACGGAAGGCAACTTTTTTGCCGCCGACTTTCGCCAAGCCAACCTCTTTCGCTGCAACCTCTCCCAGGCCATCCTATCCAGTTGCCAGTTGCAGAATGCCAACTTTGACCAAGCCCTCCTGGTGGGGGCCAACCTCCAAGAGGCCCAAATTGAAGGGGCCAGCTTTGTCGGCGCCGACTTTACCGACGCCAAGCTCTCGGACGAAATGCGCAAGTTCTTGATCGAACGCGCGAGCGGCACCAACGAGCTTACTCAGCGGGACACCCTCAACACTCTGCTGGCGGGGCTCCAGCCCAAGTCACGCAAACTGTTTGGATTGCTGTGAACTGTAGCCAGGGCCACTCTTGCGCCAGCCCCAGCAGATCGGTTTTCAAGAGGTCAAGGCAGCGGATGATCCCTCAAAATTGGTTGAGGTCGATTCCAGCTTCGCGGGCCATGGCCCCTATCCCTTTGGCCTTGAGGGTTTTCAGTGCCTTGGTGGAAAGGCGCAAACGAACAAACCGCTTGCCCTCCTCCCACCAGATGCGTTTCCACTGCAGGTTAACCTCCTGCAGACGCTTGGTACGCCGGTGGGAGTGGGAGATGGCGAAAGCGTTGTTGCGTTTTTTGTTGGTCAGTTGACAGCGACGTGCCATGAGATCCAAGGGAACTCAGCTTCGCTATTCTATGGCCTCTTTTTGTCGAGCAGCAAGCTGCAGCTGAGCTTGCAACTGGGCTAGCTCTGTCCTCAATTGGTCAAAGGTTTGTTGGCAATGGTTGACGCTTCTCAGGGGCAGCTCTTCGTTTTTGGCGATGCAGGTGACCTGTACAGATCCGTCAGCGGCTTGGCGGGTGCGATCCACAAACACCTCTACCGTCACCAGTTTGGCGTAGGGATTTTTTCCAGGCGGCTCGCCGGCCACCCAGTAGTCAGGGCTGTTGTGTAGGACAGTAAGCTGGCAACGCTCCAAGACAGCGCGAATCGCTTCGCTTAACTGCTCGGCTGAGCCCATGAGCTGGGTAACGCAGGAGTATCGAGCCATAGGAGAAGCAAGTCACCACGGTTATCCTACCACCAAGTTTTCGGCTCCTGCAGCCAAAGGCGGGCGAGCAAAATTGCGTTTAAGAGTACTTCGCACCGGCTCGGCCAACCCTGCTGTGGGGGAGTAATTGCGTTAAAACATAAGGACATAAAGAGTGCCTTTCGGCTCTTTCCCCAGGAGAGTTGTGATGTCTAGGGTCTCCTGTTTAGCCCGTTCTCTCTTGTTGCTGGGATCCCTGGCTCTGGGTTGGATAGACCTGTCTTCTGCCCAAGCGCAGCCCTTTCAAGCAGGCGATCTGGATGGGGATGGTCGTTTGACGGTGCAGGATCTCAACCTGTTGGGGGCCTATTTGCGGGGAGAACGGGAGTTGACCGACGACCAGATCCGGGCTGCCGATGTCGATCAGGATGGGCGGATTACAGAAGCCGATTGGCAGGTGTTGCAGCAGCGCATTCAGGCGGCCACAGATGCACCCACCGGCCAGGTGCAGTTGGACTCGGCCTACTCTGGGCAGGTGGTGGATCGCCTGACAGGGCAGCCTTTGGCCGGGGTGGAGGTGGCCATTCCGGGGGCAGGGATTTCGGTGCGCACCGATGCCCAAGGGCGGTTTCGCCTGCCGGGGCCGCTGCCGGCAGAAGAAATTTTGGTGGCGCGGCTGGAGAACTATTTGCCCTATTCCCAGAGCACAGGCAACGGACAGACCGGCGGGGATCGGCCTTGGCAGTTGCAGTTGGAGCGCTGGGATCCCAACGCCACGCTGGTGCTGGAGGCCAATGTCATCCGCCTGGGCGATAACCAATATTCTCCAAAGTCGGCGGCTGCCGGGCAATTTCTGGCGCCTGCCCAAGGGGTGGAGATGACCCGCTCCTTCAGCCTAGACCGCCTGCCGCCTCGCCCACCGGTTTTGCGGCTTGGATCCCTGATTGGGTTGGATACTGCCGCTGCCTATCGGGCCGGCCAGTCCCGCATTCCCGGCGCCAATATGTCTCCCATGCGAGTGCTTTTAAACGGAGTGGAGGTGGAGCAAATCCACTTGGGGGGAGACGACCTGCGCATCCCTCTGCCACTAGAGCATCTGCGCCTGGGGCTGAATACGGTTACCTTGCGCACTGGCAAAACGGTGATCCAGCCTGGCAGGATCGCCGGCGGATCCCGGATCAGTATCCCTCTTTTGGGTGGATCCCTGGATATCTTTGTGCCGCTGGGGACTGACACAATCGGCCAGGACGGTGGGGCTTGGGTGGACTATGACGATGTGCAGTTGGCCAATGTCACGATCGAGATCCCCAACTAAATGCCCAGGCTAACTTGCGCTGGCTAGGCCGCGGGGATTTTGTTGCTCAGAAGCTTGCCCGAAGCCTTTTCGACAGGCCTACTGGGCCCTGACGTGTTGACTTTGCGCAGCTTGGTCTTCGGTTTAGTAAACCTGTTTTTAAATTGTTATCCTGCTGGATGGAAAGCGACTGTGGAGCTTATTTCTAAAGCCGTTCCCAGAGGAGTGGAAAGCTCGAATTACTGAAAGTGTGCGGCGGAATTTTTGGGATTTTTCTGGGGTTGAGCCGTGTTGTCGTTTTTCTTCGCTATTTCAGCTTTTCCAGTGTTTTTAGTACTTCGGATCCCTTCAGCTCTAACCTCATCGATGATTACAGGTTTATTTGATTTAATTCCAGGTATTGGAGCCACTATTGGGACTAGCCTAATTGCTCATATTGTCTTATCACAGAGCGTATGGCTCTCTATCCAGTAATTTGTATCTCCCTACAACAAGTAGAAGAGAGCTTACTCCTGCTTCGCGTGATGCAGGGATCCGTCAATATCAACCCTGTGATCATGTTTTTCTCTTTGTTTGTGAGCGGTACTGTGGCCGGCTTGTTGGCGGTGTTCTTGGCCATTCCGGTGACGTGAGTGTTGATCAACTTACTTGAGTAAAAGGGCATCCAAAACGGTGATCTCCGCTTCCAGATTGCCCTTCAGGTTTTCCTCTACACCACCGGGGATCAGGAGCTGTTTTACCAGCGCTACGGCCAGGCCACCCAGGAAACGGTGATCCAGTTTCTGGCTTTTGATAGGGTTGGCTTGCTAAGTGTTGCTACTGTACCCCTTAATTAGGCTGTAGCACTGGGTTGAACAGCTTGGCTCTATCCTCTGATCTACTGCTCCACATGTTCTTTTAGGGCAGTCCATCTTTTACTTCCGTGTCTTGAAAACTGTTGGTCTTAGGTTTTCTCGGCTCAGCCAGCGATAAACCGTTAACGACTGACTTCGTAAATCTATGCGGCTATTGTCGGGCTGTCCCCTTCCTTAACATACCCTACAACTCTCTCCTAAGTCTGGGCTGTGGCTCGTGGAGTTGCCTCTTGGAGTCTGCTCCATGCCATCTTATCTCTAACAGCGTTCCACCCTCAGCCAAATTGGCTATAGCAAGTCAGGGTCAGCCCTATCCCACCTTTTTTATAAAGCCGATAAAAAAAGCCCCATAAAGGGGCTTGTCGCTCAGCGACTTATAAAACTCTAGAGCAATATAGGGAAGCGCTCCATTGAATCTGTTGCTTTAAACACCGTTTTGATCACAGTCACTAGAATCTCAGAAAAAAGGCCAAACTGCGGCAGATATCATTTTTTTTTTAGATTTTCGGGAGGCTGGCCCTACACCGATCGGGCTGCTGTTGGGCAAGCCCTAGCTTGAGGACGACTTGGGATCCGCTGTCTCCCGCCCCAGCCAGCGCCAAGTGGTGGGCAGCAGGGCTGCTGCTAGCACACACTTCAGCAGATCGCCGGGGATAAAGGGGAACACGCCTTTGGTGAGCACGGCCAAGACGGAAGTGGGGCCGACATTCTCGTTCAGCCACACCCCCAGCCAGGTGGCTCCCAAGACGTAGATCAAAACCGAGCAGGAGAGCATGGACGCGGCCATCTTCCAAGGGCTGCGATCCACCCCCCAGCGCTCCACAAACCAGCCCATCAGCCCTGCGGCCAGGGGAAAGGCCAGCAAGTAGCCCCCTGTCGGTCCGGTTAGGTGGCTGAGCCCGGAGCCGCCGCCGTTGAAGAAGGGCAACCCCAAAAGCCCCTCCAGCAGGTACAGCAGCAAGGCGAGAAAGCCCAACCTCGACCCAAAGCCTGCCCCCACCAGCATCACGCCGAAGGTTTGTCCGGTGAGGGGTACTGGCGTAAAGGGCAAAGGGATCCGCACCTGCGCCAGGGCCGCTACCAACAAACTTCCCCCCAACACCAGCATGGAATCCCGAACCCAGGAAGGACGGGTCAGAAGGGTTTGCGCCAAAGGTGTGTGAACAAAAGTAGCAGTCATAGGATATTTGGGGCGCTGAGATACAAGAGATAACAGCTCTTTTCCGAGATCCCCTGACCCATCCCAAAAGCTTTTGGCCAGAGGCTGCAACTAACCGGCAAAGGGCCTTATCTGGGTAGTATATCGCAACCGGAGGATTCTGTACCTATGCACTACCTTGCTTGGCCGCGGCCATTTGTCTGGCGCATCCACTGAATCCGCAGAAGGGTGAGGCAAAAGATGAACCACAAAGCCCCCAGGCTATACCCCGCCAGCAGATCGCTGGGCCAATTCAACCCCCAGTCGGCCCGGCTGAAACCGATGAAGAATAGGATCCCCAGCACTCCTCCAGCGAACCAGCGCCGCTGAGCAGGATAATAGCTTGCCACCAGATAGCCCAAAAGGCCGTAGATTACCGTTGCTGCGATGACCTGTCCACTCCGACAGGATGGGATCCCAAAGATCTGGGCGGGGGCGAGAAAAGGTAGGCTGCAGGATCCCGGCGATCACGGCAGCTCCTAAGGCTGCAACCAACAGTCCCCAAGCCGTCCGTCTTTGTTGGCTGCGCCAGAGCAAAACCCATCCCCAGGCGGTCAAACCCACCAGCCCAATCGGATGCCCTAACCCCCACCCCACCCAAGCCAAGGGATCCAGCCAAGAGCTGGCCCGCTGCAGCCATTGCAAAATCCATGCATCGATGGCTTGACTGGAGGGCGCCAGTCCTTGCAAAGCCAGAGTCAGTCCCCAGAGGACCAGAGCCGAGCCGAGGATCCCGCCCAGGCCCACGGTTGCGCTCAGCAGGGTCAGGCTCGGCGAAACCCGTCTCACCCAGAAGATGGCGAGCTTTTCGGCGGAGTTGGGTTTCCGCACAGGCGGCGCGATGCACCTCGATCTGGACGGGGGTTGTGCCCACCACTTCTCCGTCGACAACCACCTTCTGGGGTGGGTTCGTCTCAACCCAGATGCGGGAAGCTTTGAAGGTGAGGATCCCTTTCAGCTAGAAACCGCAGGAGCCCCGCCCCCCTGCCCCCGTATACGGGGGGTTGGAGCGTGGCCAGGATCTCGGCAAGTTGCACCGGTAAGGGATCAGCTCTTGTTATTCTTCTTCTTCTTGTTCGGGTCGTCGGGATGCTGGCGATCTTCTTCGAGGAACATCAAACTGTGAAGACGAGCTGAGCGGTAGTCGGAGAGGCGCATCGCAAGGGAAGCCCAGGCTAATTTGCTGCCCAAGCCGGACTTCTGGTACAACAGGGAGGCGACGGGAGCGACGCCGACGGCCTTGGCATCGCGGATGGCAGCCAGATCGGCGCTCAAGAAAACAAACTGCCAGCCGTCTTTCTCTGTTTTTTCTTTGATCATCTTCTCGACTTGCTCTTTGCGGAACTCGCGGCTGGCGTTCTCTTGGCCATCGGTTACCACCACCATAACCACCCTCGCAGGGCGATCTGCTTCAGCGAGTTGGCTGAGGCCGCTTTCCAAGTCGGTGATGCCGCGACCCATGGCATCTAGCAAAGGGGTAGAGGCCCGCGGCACATAGGTCTCGCGGGTTAGCTCGGGAACTTCGGCGATGGGCTTGAAACGGTGGATAACTTCGTAGGGATCCTGCGAGTCAAACTGAACCAAAGTGAGGGTGGCAAACCCTGGCTCTGCCCTCTGCTATGGTCACCGGCCTCCTGTAGGAAATCTAACTTGGACTTCTGCCAGCGACCCGTTTGTGAAGGATTCTGTGCAACTATTTGCAAAGGTTATCAGCTTGATGGGCTTTGATAAATCCTTGTCGGCGCAGAGCCCTGAGAGAGTATCTTGAAGCGTCAAACGGCAGTGAAACCGCTCATTGCGCGGATCCCTGCCTTCCCTTTCCCGGGGAGAGAGGAACTGGGAGACGGTCTCAAACTTGTCTGAAATGACCGCAAAACCCTCTAAAAGCCCAGCCCATCTGCTCCTGAGGTCACCGTGCCTTTTTCTGGGTCTAGGGTGACGATGGCGCCGTCGCGGATGAGGCGCGTAGCATCCTTAACTCCCACCAGCACCGGCACCCCTAACCGCAGACCGATCACCGCCGCATGGGAGGAGGCCCCATCTTCTTCGGTGATCACCCCGGCCGCCTGTTTGATCGCCTCCACATAGTTGGCATCGGTAGCGCGAGCAACCAGGATGTCGCCGGCAGTGATCTTGCTGGCATCGAGGCTAGATCTGAGGATGCGGGCCGGGCCGCTGACAGTGCCTTTGCCAAACCCTCTGCCTTTGGCCACCACTGCCTTGACTACCTCTACCTTAATCAGATCGGTGGAGCCGGATACGCCTGGCAAAGTGCCGGCGCTGAGCACCACCAAGTCGCCATCCTTAAGCAAGCCTTCTTCCTGAGCCACGTTGATGGCGGCCTGAAAGGTCTGGCGGGTGGTAGGCAAATCCATGACCAACAAGGGCCGTACCCCCCACACCAACTGCAGTTGCCGCGCCACCTCTACATGAGGAGTTACAGCCAAGATCGGGGTGCGCGGGCGAAACCGGGAGACATTGCGAGCCGTAGCCCCGGTTTTGGTCAGGGTCATCACCGCCACCGCATCCAACTCCTGGGCAATCTCCCCTACGGCGCGGCTGATTGAGTCGGTGACCAGGGTTTTGGGCCGGGGCGAGCCATTGCCACCGGGGCTGCCGTTATTTTGACTCAGCTCCTGCAGGGTGAGGGTGCGCAGGTGTTGGCGGCGATCGACATAGATCGGGCTGAAGTAATCCCGTTCGATGCGCACAGCAATGCGGGCCATGGTCGCCACCGCCTCGACGGGATATTTGCCTACCGCCGTCTCGTTGGAGAGCATGACGGCATCGGTGCCGTCCAAAATAGCATTGGCCACATCCGAGATCTCGGCCCGAGTGGGACGAGGGCTGTGGGCCATGCTGTCCAGCATTTGGGTAGCGGTGATCACCGGGATCCCCAGGCAGTTGGCCATGGCAATGATCCGCTTCTGCAAAATCGGCACCTCTTCCGCCGGCAGCTCTACGCCCAGATCTCCCCGCGCCACCATTACCCCGTCGCTGAGGGCCAGGATCTGGGGCAGTTGTTGGATGGCCTCGTGTTTTTCGATCTTGACAATGATAGGAACCCGCTTGCCGACAGCGGCCATCAGTTCCCGCAGCTCCAGCACATCCGAGGGATCCCGCACAAAGCTGAGGGCCACCCAGTCCACCCCTTGGTTGAGGCCGAAGTAGAGGTCTTCTTTGTCTTTTTCGGTAACGGCGCGGATGCTGAGGCGCACGCCGGGGAAGTTCACCCCCTTGTTGTCGGAGAGGGTGCCGCCGACAATGGTGCGGCAGAAGAGCTCCCCCGCCTCGGGATCCACCGCCTCCACCCGCATCTCCACCCGACCGTCGTCGAGGAGGATCGTCGCCCCTTCCGGCACCTCTTGGGCTAGCTTGTCGTAGGTGACCCAACTGCGCTCCTGGGATCCCAAAATGGGCTTGCTGGTCAACACGAAGGGATCCCCGCTCCTAAGGGTGATCGAGCCTTCGGCGAACTTGCCGAGGCGAATTTTGGGCCCCTGCAGGTCTTGCAAAATGGCGACCTGGATGCCGAGGTCCATAGCGGTTTGGCGGATGAGGCGGATGTTGCGGCGGTGCAGGTCGTGATCCCCATGGGAGAAGTTGAGGCGAAGGGTGGTTGCCCCTTGCAGGATCATTTCCCTTAGGATGGCGGGGTTGGAGCTGGCAGGGCCGATAGTGGCAACAATTTTGGTGCGTCGAAAAGACTCGCTCGAATGCATGGCAATCTTTACCAAGGGAGAGCAGCCCAGATTGTTTCCCCACACAGGGATCCCCTTGATACGATAACCCGTTTTGACACTTCCGGCCTTAAGTGGCGGGGATTTTCAAGCAGCCCGGAAACAGACTCTTAAAGGCGTTGTCAAAGCGCCTCTGCTGACTTTCCACAGACAAAGTCCAAAGGTTGCCGTTACTTCGTATTCGTCGCCGCATGGGCGTCGGCGTTGATGAGCCAACCCTCTGGGGTTCTAAACAGCTCACACTTACCTGCTTTTTCCAGCCTTTTTTACCGCTTCTAGGCAGAAAATGCCATCTTGGGCCTCGACTGGAATGTGTCGCTGCGCATCCGCGGAGAGCAGATCCTCCTCGTGGAGATGGGTGGCAGCATCAACTGGATTTCCCTGCCTCAGTCGCTCACCAGCCGCTGCCGAGAGTGCTGGCGATCGTGCCAAGTGAGAGAAACGGTCTCCATCTGGCCAGGGATCCCACCTGGCGGCTCAACCAGCAGCTCCGTTACTGCAATAACCGCCGGCTCCTCGCCCAAAGCGTGTCGGCCTTCGCTCATCTCAGAGACTCCAGATATTGGCTGAGGTCTTCTTGCAGGCGGGAGAACTCCACTTCAATAGAAAGGCGCAATGCCCCTGTTTTCAACATTACTAACACCTTGGCGGCGTGGGGGCCGGGCCAGATATTGGGATTGCAGAACATCTCCAGGTACAAGTTTGGGGCGGCATGGTGAAACTCAATCGGCGCCTGGGGCTGGCGTTGGGGGCCGCTTGCCCCCACTTTGAGCCGCTCCACAAGGGTTTGCAAAGCCCTGTGCCACTCCCGCGCCCCCTCTGCCGAAAGCGGGAAGCTGGCCGACCCGGTTGCGAAGTTGAGGGCAAACTGAGGAGAATAGGTAGTCATAGAAGCCCGTACCTTCGGCAAGCATTCTCTGGAGGGCAGCGTTGGACAATAACAGTATCTTACGTCAGCTCTTACTAATGGGCGTGGGCACCACCGCTCTGCTCGCGGAGCAGTTGAAAAAGGCTGCTGACGAGCTGGTGCAGAAAGGTCAGCTCAAGCCAGAAGAGGCCTCCAACGTCATCAACAACCTGCTCAACCAGGTGAAATCCGAGCAGAGCAACCTGGAGTCTTACGTGCAGCGGCAGGTGCGCAACGTCCTGCAGGATTTGGGTGTTCCTCGCCAATCGGAAATGGACGAGCTGCGCGGGCGGCTGGATCGGCTGGAGCGGCAGGTGCGCAACCTGGAAAACCAAGTTTACCGCCGCTAGCCGAGCTGGATGGTTCGTTTCTGGCGCTTGGCTTGCCCCCTCGGCCAAGCAGAGTTGGGCAAGGGATCCCAGGCTATACCCTGCAAAACTCTGAAGCCAATTCCCAGCTTTTGAGTCCAGAAGGTCACTGCAATTCCCATGCCAAGCGAAGTTTTGACCATCACGGGCCGCGGGATCCCGCTGGTGGGCAACGACATCGACACTGACCGGATTATCCCGGCCCGTTTCTTGAAGTGCGTTACCTTTGAGGGCTTAGGCCAGCATGTATTTGCCGACGACCGGGCCCAGAATCCCGGCCAGCATCCCTTTGACCTGCCTCAGTACCAGGGGGCAGAGATCTTGCTGGTCAACGCCAACTTTGGCTGTGGCTCCAGCCGGGAGCACGCCCCCCAAGCCCTGGCCAAGTGGGGGATCCGCGCCCTCGTCGGCGAAAGCTTTGCCGAGATCTTTTTCGGCAACTGCCTGGCCTTGGGGATCCCCTGCGTCACGGCGCCCGCCAGCGTGATCCAAACCCTGCAAGGGGCGGTGGCCGAGAATCCACAGCTCCGGTTGACGCTGGATGTGCTCAACAAACAGGTGTGCTGGGAGGATAGAACCGCTGCTGTCGAGATCCCACAGGGGGCCTGGCAGATGCTGGTGCAGGGGACGTGGGATGCCACCGGACAATTGCTGGCCACCCGGGAGCGGATTCAAGAGGTAGCTGCTTCCTTGCCCTATTTGCGATGGCAGCGGGTCAGGTGAGCAGGTTTCTTCCCCCCACTACTCACCTGTGGCTGGGCAGCGCCGACCCCGATTTTCTGGATCTGGCGAGGCGGGAAATTGCGGCAGCGGATCCCGAGGCCGTCTTTCAGCCTTTGCCGGAGGCACCTGGCCTAGTGCGGGTGTGCAGCCAGCGCTCGTTTGCCGACCTTGCCCAGGCCTGGCAGGCTAACCCGCCCATTTTTTTGCGCCACATCTGCCCCATCCACCAAGAGCGACAGCTCGACGAGATCTCCCTGCTGCGCCTCGATCAAAACCTCTTGGCGGCCATCGACCCTGCCCTCAGCTTTTCGGTACAGACGCGCCGGTTTGGCAAGCTCAACGTCAAGCCCTTCCAGGTTAACGCAGCCCTGGCCGAACAGGTGATGGCGACGGTGGGATCCCCTCTGCAGGTCAAGGATCCCCAGCAGGTGATCTCGGTGGTGCTCCTGGCCAGCTCGACAGGGCTCCGGGCTTGGCTGGGCCTGTCGCTGGCGGCGCAAAACCTCTCCACCTGGGCCGGCGGCGTCCACCGCTTTCGCCGCGATCCCGACCAGATCAGCCGAGCGGAGTTTAAGCTGCTGGAGGCCATCCAGGTGTTTCGCGTCCCTTTGCAACCAGGGGGACGGGCCTTGGATCTGGGGGCGGCGCCGGGGGGCTGGTCGCGCATTTTGCGCCTGCATGGCCAGCAGGTGACGGCTGTGGATCCGGCGGAGCTGGACGAGCGCCTCCGCCACGATGCCGGCATTTGTCACCATCGCCTCAGCGCCCAAGCCTATCTGGCCCGCTGTCCAGGTCAGTTTCACCTCATCCTCAACGACATGCGCATGGATGGCCGTGCCTCTGCCCATCTGATGGCGGCTTTTGCCCCTCATCTGGAGCCGCAGGGGGCAGCCGTGATGACCCTAAAGCTCCCCCACCAGCATCGCCTGCGGGTGCTCCGCCAGACCCTAGACATCTTGGGCAGCGCCTTCCCGGTGGTGAGGGCGCGCCACCTGTTTCACAACCGCAGCGAAATTACCCTCTACCTGCAAAAAGGGATCCCGGCCCCTCACTCTTCCACCACCTGAATTTCCCGGCGCAGCACCTTCTCGCGAATGGACTCCAGCAAGCTCATCTCTTCCGGGGAGATTTTGCCATCGGCCCGGATGGCGGCGATGATTTGATCCACCTCGCTGCGGGTTAACTTCTTATCTTCCAGGGCTTGCTCCACCAGCACCTGCAGTTGGGAAAACTCCATAAAACCACTGCTCCTCTGGGCTTAACCGGTCTTCTCACTTCATCCAGGCTATCTGCGCCCATTCCGATCCCCGGCAGGCGCAAGATTCTCTTCAGGTCAGGTATTCTGAAGAAAATGTAAAAGCCTAGGAGAAAACGACCTCATGGCTGGCCCAACTCTCAAGAGCACTGAGCACGACTGCGCCACTCTTTGCCGAGATGGCTGTGTCTTGGGCGACGCCTGCCCCCACCGAGAGGCGGCTCGTCAAGCAGTGGCCTTCGTCATGAACACCGACTGGGAGACGCTGATGCGGATCGCCGAATCCAGGAACCTACCCAAGGATCCCCCCCAAGCAGAGGTGGATCCCCTGCAGTTTTTGGAGAACTACCGCCTGGGCGGCTAGCTAACAGCTCGGCAACAAATCCCAGTGCAGAATCCAGGTGCTTTGAGCCATACTAATTAAATGGGGTCGAATGCCTGGGTTGTATGGTTTGGCCCTGGGTTGTCTTCGGCTTGGTTCTCATTGCTGCCGAGCTGTTTTTGCCGGAGTTGGTGGCCGGGCCGGCGGGTGTGGCTGCCCTAGGGGCTGCTCTTTTGGCCTATTGGGGGTGGCCAGTTTGGGCCCAGTTCTCGGCCTGGATTGTGCTCTCCCTTGGGTTGATCGTTCTCAGCCGGCGTCTGCTGCCCTCTACTTCAACTCAGCTGGAAGATCTCCTGAAGGAATCGCGAGAAGCGCGGGCAGTTACGGCCATTCCGCCGGGCAAGCGGGGTCGGGTCTCCTATCTCGGCTCCACCTGGAATGCCAAGTGCAGCGTCCCCGACCTGGAGATCCAGCCTGGGCAAGAGCTCTACGTGGTCGATCGCCAAGGCAATACCCTGATCGTGATGCCGATGCAGATGCTCAAGTCTTGAGGGGGATCAGAGGCTTGGCTGCGACTCACTGGACAGGCTCTTTTGAAGAAACACCTGAGGAGTCGGGGAATCTCTGCGAAGGCGAACAAGAAGCTCGCCCTCAGTCCACCGTACTCGGCTACCCATCCCAACAGGTCTAGCAGGTTCTAAGTAGAAGATGCCGTTGGCGGTGGGGGGATAGAGGGCGGGGCTCCCGCGGTTTCTGGCTGAACGCTGGGGAGGCCTTCCCTACAGGCGGCGCAACAATTCCCAACAACAGGCCGGTATCGGTTTCGGCCCAGGCCTTCCCGCTCCCCTCGACAAGGCCAGCCAACCCAGATCTCAGCCGACGGCCACGCTCGCAGGGGAGCGCGGGATCCCTTGCAGCAGCCGCTCCATCTCCGCCTGCAAATCCTGGGTTAGAGCTTGTACGGCTTGCCGGCGGTTGGCCTGGTAGGCGGGCCAGCGCTCCGAAACCGAGAGGGGATCGCCGATGCTGAAACGGGCCAGCCGCGGCCCCAACCTGGGGGGGGCAGCGCCGACGGCGTTTTTGCCTTTGATCCAGGCCAACAGGTTCCACAGCCGCAGGGCGGTTTCGGCCAGTTCCTCCAAACTGGGTTGCTCCGGCAGGGGACGCACGGCAAACACCATCAGGGTCTCCACCAGGCGCATGTGCCAGAGGTGGAAGCTGGCCTCAGAGGCGACGCGATTGGCCAACCCCTTCTCCACAGCCGAAAGCGCCGCAATATCAGGGATATCTTCCCGGTAGATCCAGGCCCAGCCTGCCTGTTCGATGCGATGCCGCCGCTCGATCAAGTCTCCCTGGGGCTGCAGGCCAAAGTGCTGCTCGGCCACGCGCAGGGCCAGATCCGATAGGCTTTGCAGACGTGCCAACAGATCCCCTCCCCCTTTCAGGCTGACCCGCGCCGCGTCGGGCAAAGCTGGGGCGTAGAAGCGCTCGTAAAAACGCTCCATCACCTGAATCAGATGCTCGGCCAGGCGGAGCAGGCGGGCCATCAAAAACCCTTTGCCGACATGGGCCGAGCGCGTGGCCGGGAGCTTGCAATCCGCCTCCATGCGGCGGAGCAACCTGTCCAGCGCCAGGCTGGGATCCCTCAAGTAGGAGTAGCGGAGGCCCACCGGCAAGATCAGCACCTCCTCCGGGCGCCCCGCCTTGTGCAGATCCTCCACCGCCCAGAAACTCATTTGGGCCACCCCCGGCTCCAGCGGGTTGAGCAGCCCACTCATGCCGTTGATTGTCCCTTCGGGAGCCACCGCCAGGGGGTACGGGCCTGACACAAACTGCTCGCGAGAGCTCTTCAGCCCTGCCCGATCCAGACGGCCCCGCAAAATCGGGATCCCGCCCAGCCGGGGAAGCCCCCAGCGGCCAATGAAGCCCAGCCATAGGGGCAGGCCGCGGTCGTAGACAAACAAAACATGGGGACGCTGCCGCAGGCGGATCCCCTGTTGTCGAGCTACCTGAGGCAGAAGATGGGAAAACAGGTACATCAAGCAGGGGGGATCGTCGAGGGTGGGGTGGCGAAAGGCTACCAACAGGCGAATCTTGCCTGCCTCAAATTGCTGATAAAGCTGGGCCAAACGCTCGCCCCCCTCCACCTCAACGCGCGGGATCCCCTTGGCCCAGCGCAACCACAAGGGCAAACCCGCTTGCGCCAAACGAACTACCCAAGGCGTCAATCGCGGCGGCAGAAACTTGAGAGGAGGTTGAACAGTCTGGTACATAGGGATCTTCAGATCTAGGGTTGGCGAAGTCAATAAACCCAAGCTTCGGATCCCATCTTAAGGAGGGTTTGGAAGAGAGAAAGCCCTGCAGTGACAGTTTCTCAACTGGATTCCCTTGCCCAACTCCAGAAGAGGTTCAAGCTCCTGTTGTTTTTTTCCTGCGGCTCCGCGTCTTTTTGGGGGCAGCTTCTTCGTTCGAGGTTGAGTCCTCCATCACCTGACCGTTGAGCACTTGCTTGAGGTGAATGTGCTTATAGCCCAACTGAATCTCAAACTCATCGCCGGGCTTGAGATTCATTTTTTCGGTGTAAGCGGACCCGATGATGATCTGACCATTCTTGTGAACGCTCACGCGAAAGGTTGGCTCGCGACCGCGCCTGTCACGCTTGGCAGTTGGACTGAGGCTCAGACCTTTTGCCGCCAGCACCGCATCATAAAACTCATTTAAGTTGACGCGGAGCTTGTTGGTCTTGGTCATGGTTACGTAGCCACAGCGCTTTGCCGTCTCGCGGCGCGGAAGATGGCTCAACGCTTCTACCTTCTGCAGGAGAGCCTTTCCGGTTAAAGGTTGTGGTGGTATGTCCAACATTTTCTAATGCCCTACAGTCCTCTCCAGGATCATAACCTCCTGGCGTACTTCTGCAACCAAAAGTTGGGGACTCTTTTCGAGGCCACATTTTTCTCCTACTACTTGAAGTGGTTCTCTAAAGGAGAAAGGCTCTCCTCAATAGGCGTTCAATCGGTGTTCTTGCCGTGGTAAAAGGTGAGGGGGGAGCAGGGACTCAAGCGCGGAGGGGGGCTGCAGCTTTTGTTTTGATGGCGCCAAAGGCTAGAGAATCGGTATGGCTCTTCGGCGCGCTGGGTGCTTCGGCAGAGAGGCCAGAGGGATCCGCAGAATCGGGGGAAGAGAAGTGGGCCAGGCCAGGATTGGCGATGATAAAGTCGCGCCAACCAGACTAGATCTGTTCCTCCGATTCCCACCCCTCTGCCGCCCTAAACCCCCAAGACAGCTTCTCCGAACTTCAGCAAAAGGGGCTGGAGTTGTTTTGCACAACGGGTCGGAAAGATAGCCAAAGCAAGCCTGCGGCCCAATGCCATCACCTACAGGGCCGGTAAGGGATTTCGGGCTTCTCGGCGGGAGCCGGCGACGCCACGGGCGTTTTTTTTTCGCCGTTCGACGGGCGCGGGCGACGCAGGCCGCTAGCAGCCATTTCAAGACTGGCCGATGGCAGTAAGGGCTGGAGCGAAATGGGAGGGACAACTCAGCCGGATCCCAAGCGCTTGGCCACCTGGGAAGGAAGCTGGGCCAGCGGGATCCCCTCTAGGATCTCTGCCGCAAAGGCGTAGGTGAGGAGTTGCCTGGCCTGGGCTTGGGGAATGCCGCGGCTTTGCAGATAGAAGATCTCTTCCGCCTCCAGTTGGCTGACGGTGGCTCCGTGGGCGCATTTGACGTTGTCGGCAAAGATCTCCAGTTGGGGCCGGGTATCCACCCGCGCCTTGGGGCTCAACAGCAGGTTGCGGTTGGTCTGGGCGGCGTCTGTCAGTTGGGCTGCTTGGCTCACCAGGATCCGCCCGCTGAAGACCGCGCGGGCCGCCTCGTCCACGATGCACTTGTGCAGTTGGCGGCTGCTGCCGTGGGGCGCTTGATGGAGCAAGCGGGAGTGGGTGTCGCTGTGCTGGGATCCCTTCACCAGGGTCAGCCCCTGCAGCTGGGTGTGGGCCTGGGGCTCCACCTGGACAAGCTCCAGGTTGTGGCGGGAAAACTGGGATCCCCACTGGATGGCCTGCAGCCGGTAGTGGCTGTCGCGGCCCTGGCGCACGGCAGTCTGGTTGATGTGAAAAGCCTGGGATCCCTGCCGCTGCAGGATCACATGGTGTAGACGGGATCCTTCGGCCAGGGCGATCTCGGTAACAGCGTTGCCGAAGGGGATCCCTGCCCCCCACGAGACGTGGTCTTCGATGAGGGTGAGGGAGCTGTGGGCCTGCAAAGCCACCAGACAGCGGGGCTGGGCCAGAACCGCCTCTCCTTCAGAGGCCACCGTCACCCAGAGCAGGTGCAAGGGCGGCAAAACTTCCTGCTGGGGTGGCAGCTCGATTTGGATCCCGTCGGCCAGATGGGCGGTGTTGAGGGCGCTGAAGACATCGACCTTGGCGATGGTTTGCAACAATCCAGGGGCAGACTGGCTCAGAGGAGCTATTCGCAGGGCCGACGGCAGGCCGCTCAAGTCAGAAAGCTGGGGGGCAAAGTAGCCGTTGACGAACACCGCATAGCTGTGACGGCTCTCCGGCCACAGCCAGGGCTCCAGGGTGGCCCGCTCCAGACCCAGATCCCCAGGGCCGGCCAGGCGAAAGGCATGGGCCACTAGCGGCGAGAGGTCGCTGTATTTCCAGTCTTCCTCGCGGGGGGTGGGGATCCCCAGCTCCGCCAGTTGGGCGCGGGCCTGCTGCCTCAGGGTGGTATGGGGATCTTCTACCTCCGGGATTTGGCGGAGGAGGTGCTCCAGAAAGGAGTGGCCAAAGCGCTCAGCCCTCTCGGAGGGGTTGCTCATCGCGCCTCCTCCTTGAGCCAGTCGTAGCCCCGCTCTTCCAGCTCCAGCGCCAAGCTCTTGTCCCCGCTAAGGACAATGCGCCCCCCTTCCATCACATGCACATAGTCAGGGGTCACATACTCCAGCAGGCGCTGGTAGTGGGTAATGAGGAGTATGGCCTTCTCGGGGCCAGCTAGCTGGTTGATGCCCTGGGCAACGATGCGCAGCGCGTCGATGTCGAGGCCAGAGTCCGTCTCGTCCAAAATGGCCAGGGTCGGCTCCAGCACGGCCATCTGCAGGATCTCGTTGCGCTTTTTCTCGCCGCCAGAAAACCCCTCGTTGACGGGGCGCTCCAAAAAAGCGGGATCCATCTTGACAATGCTCAGCTTTTCCCGCACGAAGTCGTCAAACTCGAGGGGATCCATTTCCGGCTGATCCCGGTATTTCTGCCGGGCGTTGTAGGCAGCCCGCAGAAAATCCAAGTTGCTCACCCCCGCAATCTCAATGGGGTACTGAAAGGCCAAGAAGATCCCGGCCCAGGCCCGCTCCTCCGGCTCCATGGCCAAGAGATCCTTGCCCAAATAGAGGATCTCGCCCCCTGTTACCCGGTAGTCGGGGTGACCGGCCAAGATCTTGGAGAAGGTGCTTTTCCCAGAGCCATTGGGCCCCATGATGGCGTGGATCTCGCCGGCGCGGATTTCCAAGTTTACCCCCTTGAGGATAGGAGTGCCGTCGATCTCGGCCGTGAGATCGCGAACGGAGAGGATGACAGGGCTGTTTTCCCGGATCATGTCAGCAGTTGCTCTCGAATCGATGACAGCTTGGCGCCTAGGAGTTCCCCCCAGCGCCGCTCCCCAAAATCTAGCTGCGCCAGACCCCTCGGCAATGGACAACAGGCAGGATCCCTTGCCAAGGATCTAGCCAACGGATCCCTCTAGCTTCAGGCTCAGCAGCCGATCCGCCTCGACGGCAAACTCCATCGGCAGTTGGTTGAACACCTCGCGACAGAAGCCGCTGATGATCATGGACACGGCGTCTTCTGTGGAGATACCGCGCGACTGGAAGTAGAACAGTTGCTCTTCTCCGATCTTGGAAGTTGAGGCCTCGTGCTCGACCTTGGCGGTGTGGTTTTGCACCTCGATGTAGGGGAAGGTGTTGGCGCTGCACTGATCCCCAATCAACAGGGAATCACACTGGGAAAAGTTGCGGGCGCCCTCTGCCTTGGGCCCAATTTTCACCAGGCCGCGATAGCTGTTTTTCGAGTGCCCTGCCGAGATGCCTTTGGAGATAATTCTGCTGCGGGTGTTGCGGCCGATGTGGATCATCTTGGTGCCCGTGTCGGCCTGCTGGTAGTGGTTGGTGAGGGCCACTGAGTAGAACTCGCCCACCGAGTTTTCCCCCACCAACACACAGCTTGGATACTTCCAGGTGATGGCCGAGCCGGTCTCCACCTGCGTCCAAGAGATCTTGGAGTTGGCCCCCTGACAGAGGCCGCGCTTGGTCACAAAGTTGTAGATGCCGCCTTTGCCGTTTTCGTCGCCGGCATACCAGTTCTGCACCGTCGAGTACTTGATCTCGGCATTGTCCAGGGCGATCAGCTCCACCACCGCCGCGTGCAGTTGGTTGGTGTCGAACATGGGGGCTGTGCAGCCCTCCAGGTAGCTAACGTAGGATCCCTCGTCGGCAATGATCAGGGTGCGCTCGAACTGGCCCGACTCGCCGTTGTTGATACGAAAATAAGTGGAGAGCTCCATCGGGCAACGCACCCCTTTGGGCACATAGACAAAGGAGCCGTCGCTAAACACCGCCGAGTTCAGCGCCGCGTAGTAGTTGTCGGCAATGGGCACCACCGTGCCCAGGTACTTGCGCACCAGCTCAGGGTACTCCCGCAGCGCCTCCGACATGGAGCAGAAGATGATCCCTTCCTTGGCCAGCTTCTCCCGGAAGGTGGTGGCCACCGAGACGCTGTCGAAAATGGCGTCCACCGCCACGTTGGCCAGCCGCTTCTGCTCTGACAAAGGGATCCCCAACTTCTCAAAGGTTTCCAGCAGCACCGGATCCACTTCGTCCAGGCTTTTCTTCTTCTGCTGCACCTTGGGGGCCGAGTAGTAGACGATGTTCTGGTAGTCGATGGGGGGGTAGGTGACGTTTGGCCAGGTGGGCTCGCTCATCTTCAGCCACTGGCGGTAGGCCCGCAGCCGAAACTCCAGCATGAAGTCCGGCTCCCCCTTCTTGGCCCAAATTTGCCGGATGATGTCCTCGTTTAGGCCTTTGCCGATGGACTCAGAAGGGATGTCGGTAACAAAGCCGTACTTGTAGGGCTGGCTAATGAGGGTGCGGACGCTCGTAGACATGGATGGCTCTTGGTTAGGGACAGGGTCAAGACAGACGGCCAACTAAAACAACACGGTTGTTGCTTAACTAACCCTCAGGTTACTGTAGCAATGATCCCGTTGTCAAAGTAGCTGTGCTGGCAGCGGCAGCCGAGTGAACCCAGTCTAACCAGGAGGGCGAGGGTGGAGAGCGCGCACAAGATCACCGGGCGGTTCACGCAGCCCCTTTCCAGCAAGCAGGCCATCCTAGTCTATTTGCGCAAGGCGGGGCAGGCCACCGCCCAGACTCTGGCAGAGCACTTGGGCATTTCTCCCCAAGCCATTCGCCGCCACCTCAAGGATCTAGAGGCGGAGGGGCTGATCCACCACGTCGCTCAAGCCAGTGGCCTGGGCCGCCCCCAGCACTTCTATCAGCTTAGCCCCCAAGGGGAAGCGCAATTCCCCACAAGCTACGACGAGTTTGCCCTGGGCCTGCTCAATACGCTGGCCGAAACCCTGGGATCCGAACAGATGGGATCCCTGCTCCAGCAGCAGTGGCAGCGCAAAGCCCAAGAGTACCAAGCCCAGATGGGATGCGGATCCCTGGCCAAGCGGCTGGAGCGCTTGGTGCAGTTGCGCCAGGCAGAAGGCTACATGGCGGAGTACTACCCCTACCCCAACCACCTGGCTGCGGCCAGGGCAACAGAAGGCGCTGAGCAGTATGCCGAGCAATACGTATTGGTGGAGCACCACTGCGCCATCGCCCAAATTGCCCAGCGTTTTCCCAGCGTCTGCGGCCACGAGCTGGAGATGTTTGCCGCCGCCCTGCCCGACTGCCGGGTAGAGCGCCTCACCTGGCAGGTGAACGGAGAACACCAGTGCGGCTACTGGATTGCCAGGATGGGATCCCCTCCTAGACCCAGCCACGAGTAGCAGTAGGTGGCGGCTTCGGAAGACAGGCAAGAGCAGCTATAGCTCTGGCCGTGCAAGGGCCATGGGTCAGTTGGCTCAAGTCCGCCTTTGAGCAGTATTTCCTAGCCAAGATGCGCTGGGGGTGGGCGGTGCCTTGGTTTGAGCGCCTCAGTTTGCAGGGGGTGGGGCTCTCATAGAGCCCATCTCCAAGCCATTGGGAGATTTGGTCTTTCCTTAGCCTCTTTCTCTCGTCACTCTCAAGTTACGCCTTGGACACTTGCACTATGGAAACTCAAGTCGGCAGGTTGCACCAACAAAGGTTTTCCGGCTGGAGCTGGGGCCACCTGGGCTGGGCGCTGCTGTTCCTCTCGCTAGGGGGGCTGGGCGGCTGGCTGCTGGGATCCCAAAGCCGGCCCGGTCCAGGGGTAGCCGCTTCGGAGCTTCCCGTCAGCGAGACGGAGTCCTTGGAAACCGCCAAGGCCGCCCCGTTGGCCACGATGGAGGTCAAGCCTCGGGAAATCGGCCAAGAGCGGATTCTGGTGGGCAGCCTAGAGGCTGTGGAGCGCACCTCCCTCAGCAGCCGCATTGTGGGCCGAGTTCTGGAGCTGCCGGTTCAGGAGGGGCAGCAGGTGGCGGCCGGATCCCTGATTGCCCGTCTGGATGTCAGCGATGTGCAGGCCGCCCAGCAACAGGCCCAGGCCCAGCGGCAACAGGCTGAGGCGCAACTGCAGCAGGCCCAAGCAGGCCTTCTGGCCGCCCAGGCAGGGGTGAGGGGAGCGGAAGAAGCCTTGCGCCAGGTGCAAGCCCAGAAGCAGCAGGCGGAAGCGGAGCTGCAGGAGGCCCGTTTGCACCAAGAACGCATGCAGAAGCTGCACGCCGAAGGGGCCGTGGCCCAAGCCCAGGTGGATCAGGCCAATACGCGGGTAGCCGTGCTCTTGGGCCGGCTGGCCCAGCTCGAGGCCGGGATCCAGCAGGCCGAACAGGGATTGACCCAAGCGCGGGCCCAGCTTGCCCAGGCCAAAGGCCGGATCCCTGAGGTGCAGGCGGCCATGGCCCAGGCGCAGGCGGGGGTGGCACAAGCCCAAGCCAACCTGGCCTACGGAACCCTGGTTGCCCCCTTTGCCGGCGTCGTCACCCGCAAGTATGTGGAGGTAGGGGCTTTGGCGGGGC
Organism: Synechococcus sp. RC10B2; assembly: GCF_047502635.1. Classification (NCBI taxonomy): domain Bacteria; kingdom Bacillati; phylum Cyanobacteriota; class Cyanophyceae; order Synechococcales; family Synechococcaceae; genus Synechococcus; species Synechococcus sp. RC10B2. The sequence goes on along the minus strand of NZ_JANSHO010000006.1, from coordinate 105,333 downwards.
CGGGCCAGCCGATAGTGGAGCTAGAAAGCAGCGAGCGGCTGCGGTTTTCCGTGGCTGTGCCCGAATCGCTGGCCGGCCAGATCCGGGTGGGACAAGGGGTGCCCATCAGCATCGACAGCCTCAACCAAACCGTGGAGGGAGCCATTCGCCAAATCATCCCCAGCGCCGATCCCAGCTCGAGAACCGTGGAAGTCAAGGCGGAGATCCCTCCGCTCCCCGGAGCCATGCCGGGCATGCTGGGCCGTCTGAAGTTGGCAGGAGAAACCCGCCAAGCCCTGCTGCTGCCCCAGACAAGCCTGGTAGAACAGTTCGGCCTGACGGGCGTGTATCGGCTGGCGGACGGCAAGCCGCTGTTTACGCCGGTGGCGGTGGGATCCCGCTATGGGGATCTGGTGGAGATCCACGCCGGGCTGCAGCCTGGAGACGAGGTGATCCAGGAAGCGGCTGCCGTTCGGGCCGGATCCTTCTGAAGCCTGTTTTCTGGGACAGAAGCCCAGAGTCCTGCTGACTGTCTTGGTTTCCGCCGGGCTTGCGGGGCTTTCGCCGCTGCGGCCCTGTCAGGCTGAGGCAGCGGCAGGAAGTTCCTAGTTGCCCTGAAGCTTTTCTCCTCGCACCGCTTGCAACAGCGTCGCAGAGCGATGGCTACGGGGCGGGCAAGCCTCTTGAGCTGGGTGGGGGAAAGCCGTCCTCTGGGCTGCGCCCGGGGAACCCTGGGAGCGACCCAGAACCTGAGCCCGTCTTGGCAAATCCAGTTTCTTTTTGGGTATACTTCCGCTATACTCATCTCGTACAGATTCCGAGTTCCTTCCCCTGAAGATGATCTTGCGCGCTCCCTTTTTTGGCTACTTTACCTTTCCCTGGCAGCGACCAGGGCGGAAGGGTGGCGCGTAAACTATAAAGCCTAGGTTTACCTGAGTCAGTCCTGAAGCCCTGAGCCCAGTGCCAGGGCTTTTTTGATGGCTCGACAGCTCAATCCCTCACTTGCCCATCCCTTGGACACAATGAAGGACAGTTCTATGCCCCCCCAAACCGACAACTGCAACATCCAAGAGGTGACTCCCTTGATTGCCCCTGCTGCTGTCAAGGCCAAGCTGCCGCTGACGGAAACGGCAGCCCAAGTGGTGCTCTCCACGCGGCAGGCCATTCGCGACATCATCCACGGACGGGATCTCCATCGCCTGGTGGTGATCGTCGGCCCCTGCTCCATCCACGATCCGGAAGCGGCCTTGGAGTACGCCCACCGCCTCAAGCGGGTGGCCGACCGAACCCGCGAGCACCTGGTGATCGTGATGCGCACCTATTTTGAGAAGCCGCGCACCACCGTGGGCTGGAAGGGGTTGATCAACGATCCCCACCTGGATGGCTCCTGCGACATTGCCACCGGCTTGCAACTGGCCCGCTCCATCCTGCTGCAGATCAACGAGCTGGGCCTGCCCTGTGCCACCGAGATGCTGGATCCGGTGACCCCTCAATACACCGCAGACCTGGTGAGCTGGGCGGCCATCGGCGCCCGAACCATCGAAAGCCAGACCCACCGGGAAATGGCCAGCGGCCTCTCCATGCCCGTGGGCTTCAAAAACGGCACCGACGGGCGGCTGGAAATTGCCCTCAACGCCATCTTGTCTGCCAGCCACCCCCACAGTTTTCTGGGCATTGGCCAAGACGGCATGACGGCCTTGGTGAAAACCACCGGCAACCCGGATCGGCACATCGTGTTGCGCGGCGGCGGCGGCAGAACCAACTACGGCCCGGAAGATGTGGCGCGGGCGGCGTTGCTGATGAAGGATCAAGGGATCCCGCGCTCGGTGATGGTGGACTGCTCCCACGACAACTCACAGAAGGACTACCGCCGGCAGGGATCCGTCTGTCGGGCGGTGCTACAGCAGTACCAAGCGGGGCAGCGGGCCTTGATGGGGCTGATGCTGGAGAGCAACCTCAACCCGGGCAAGCAAACCTGGCAGGAAGGGGCGCCGCTCCAGTACGGCGTTTCCATTACCGACGGCTGCATTGGCTGGGAAGAGACCGAAGACCTGTTGCAGGAGATGGCGGCGGTCGTAGCAGGGAAAACCTTGGCTCTGAGCCATTGAGGCGGGGGCCAGCCTTCTGAAAAATCCCCGAACTCCCCTCTCCCTCTGGGAGAGGGGCCGGGGATAGGGACAACTGCTGCCAGAGCGTCAGACGGGATCCAAGACTTAGAAAGGGGTACGCCGGCAAAGCTAAGATCCGATTAACCCAGTTCCGTTCCCTGCTCCCGCAGCGGGCAGGGTGGGTCAACCTGGAAGCTGTTGATGCCTGAAACCTCTTCTGACCCTGTGCCGACGCTACAACTGGCCTCGCCGACTTCTGCGGCCTGGATCGACCAAGCCATTCGTCACCTCGACCTTATCTTGTTGGATCACGCCAACTGCGAGAAAAAAGCGGCGGGCAACGCCCTTAGTTTGCTGTTTCGCTACCCGGCCAACGGGCGGCTGGTGGAAGCGCTGTCGCCGCTGGCGCGGGAGGAGCTGCAGCACTTTGAGCGGGTGCATCGCCACCTGCAACGGCTGGGGATCCCGATCAGGCCCCTCTCGGCTGCTCCCTACGCCAGCCGTCTCAACCAGCACCTGCGCCGCTCCGAGCCGGAGCACCTTTTGGACGCTTTGCTGGTGGCCGCCATCATCGAGGCCCGCAGCCACGAACGCCTGGGCCTGCTGGGGATCCACGCCCCCGACCCGGAGCTGCGGCAGTTTTACCTCTGGCTGGCGGCGGCTGAAGAGCGGCACTGGCAGTTGTATCTAGACCTGGCGCTGGAGCAGTTCCCCGCTGACGAGGTGCAGGAGCGGCTGGACACCCTGCTGCAGGTGGAAGCGGAGATTTTATCGACCCTTCACCCTGAGCCTCGTGTCCACAGCTAACCCATCCCCTTCCCGCGCAACCCCCATGTTCCAGGCAACGCGGCGGTGGTTGGCCCTCTGGTACACCGTGGTAACAGGGGTGTTTTTGTTGCTGTTTGCCGGCAGCTTCTACTGGTATGTGCAGTCAACCCTGATCGAGCGGGTGGACGACACGCTGGGCCATGTGGTGGAAATTGTCGAGCGCTCCCTGGTGGTGGACGAGAGCCTCTTGGATCCACAGCAGGCCCGCCAGAGCTTAGAGGCCAGCTTTCGGGATGATCCCAGCACCCTGGAGGACGACCACATCGACCTGGAGTGGTTTGATCCCCAGGGATCCCTCATCTGGTCCACGGTGCCCGGCGGCATCCCTGCCCCCCTGCTGACCGAGGGATCCCTGCACACCGCCCGCATCGCGCCTGGGTATTGGCTGCGCCAGTTCACCGAGCCGATCCTGGCCGGTGGGAAGCTGCTGGGGTATTTGCGGGTCAGCCACCCCTGGTTTGAGGTGAGCAAGCCGACACGCCAGCTCATTCGGGATCTCAGCCTCTGGGTAGTGGCCAGTTTGGCCTGTGTGGGGGGAATCGGCTGGCTGCTCTCCGGTTTGGCCATGCAGCCCATCCGCCAGTCTTACCAGCAGCTCAAGCAATTTACCGCCGATGCCTCCCACGAGCTGCGCAGCCCCTTGGCCAGCATTCAAACCACGGTACAGGTGGCTTTGGCCGATCCGCACCTGGACGCCGACACCCGCCAGCGCTGGCAGATGGTGGAGCGGCTGTGTTTGCGGCTGGGCCGCCTGGTGGACGACCTGCTGTTTCTGGCCCGCCACGACAGCGGCATGGTGCCTTTCCAGCCCCGCTGCTGTGCGCTGGATGCTCTGCTGCTGCAGGTGGTAGAGGAGTTGCAAGGGCTGGCCAACCAGAAAGGGATCCACCTCAAGCTGGACATTGTCACCCCCGACGAGGAAGCAGAGGGCTATCCCTTCGCCTTTTGGGGAGATGAAGACCTGTTGGCCCGCCTGTTCACCAACCTGATCGAAAACGCCCTTCTCCACACTCCCTCTGGCGGCGAGGTGCAGGTGCGCCTTAGGCAGCGGCTGCGCTCCGGATCCCCAGAACTGGTGCTTCAGGTGCAAGATAGCGGGCCGGGGATCCCACCCCAGGCGCTGCCCCACCTGTTCGACCGTTTCTACCGGGTGGATCCGGCCCGCAGCGGGGATCCCAATCGGCGGTCGGGATCGGGTTTGGGGCTGGCCATTGTCAAAAGCATCGCCGAGCAGCATCGGGGGCAGGTGCAGGTGGAGAGCGAGGTGGGGCAGGGATCCACCTTTGAGGTGATTTTGCCCCAGCGACAATTGGAAACTTGCACTCCAGAAACCCTCTGAAAGTGCTCCAGAAAACAGACAATTCTTGGACAGTATGTTAAGTTCAAGCTAAATTTCAATTGTTCTTTACTTAGAGAGCTTTACTTTGGGGCTTTAGGTCTTTTTTGTGGCCTTCTGTGTTTTCTGTTTGCGGATCTGGGAACTTCTTTTTTTTAAAACTCAGGATAGGCCAGACAAGGCGGAACTGGATCGCAGCTTTTGTTTTCTCTTACCAGTTGTCGGCAGGGTAATAAGCCAACTGATCAAGCCTGTCTATCTACCGGCAAATCCAGAATAGGTTCCTCTCCCTCTCCTTCGGAAAATGTATCGCTTTCAAGTTCGCGCCACCACTCAGCCCGGCGATCGAATTGCCCTGGTGGGATCCAGCCCTCAACTGGGCGCCTGGGATCCCTGCCGCTGTGTTTGGCTGCAGACGGATCCCGATCGCTACCCGCTCTGGTGGGTGGAGTTGCCATTAGGCCCGGCAGATGGCACTTCTAGCCCACTGTCCTCTGGGGAGGGACTCGAAGAAACCCCTCGACTGGAGTACCGGTACCTGCGCGTTCAGGCCGATGGCGAAGTTATTTGGGAAGCCGCCGATAGGAATCGCTGGGTGCCGCTTGAGCCGGAACCTTTGCCGGCAGTTTTGATCGTGGAAGATGGCGAGTTTGGCCGGATCCCTTTCTATCCATACGGCTATTTTGCCTTGCCGGTGAGCGAGCCTGAGCCCGAAGATTGTCCGGGACTGAAGATAGTCGTCTTGGGCAGTTCGGTGGCCCTGGGGTGCAGCGCCTGGCTGTTGCGAGGATGGGCCTGGCTGTTGCAGAAAGCTCTACGAGAACGCTATGGCCATCAAGTGCGGAACCTCTCCGAATTGGGGGCAAACGTCAGCCGAACCCTGGCCCGATTTGAGCAGGTGGTGATCCCTGAACATCCCGATGTCGTTATTGTTGCCTTGTCTTTGGGAAATGAAGGCTTGGCCACGGCTCTGCCGGAGCATCGCCGTGCCGTCCAAAGGCGGTTTGAAAACGGCCTGCAGCGGTTAATTCAGCGAATTCAAGACATTGGAGCCTTGCCAGTTTTGGGAGGGGTTTACCCCCATGCAGACTACGGCCTAGAACAGCATCTGCTTTTGCAGGAAACTCAGCAAAGGATGCTCAGTTGGGGATGCCCCGTGTTCAACTGGCTGCCCATCTTAGACGATGGCCAGGGGCGCTGGAAGCCAGATCTGGCTTTTGACGCGGCCCACCCTAATACCAAGGGGCACCAACTCATGTTTGCGGCTATTGACCTCTCGATTTTTGATCCCAACACTGTGAAGTCAGCCCCCCTAAAGCTGGCATCATCCAAAGAAAAGCTGATTTTTGAGGATCCCTCTGGCTTTTGGGCGGCCTTGGAGGGTCAGAATCGATTCCACCTTGTTAATATTACTCCTTATGATTACACCTTGACACCGACTTGGCAATCTTTACAAGCTGCTTTTCAAGAAGCTCGACTACAGCCAGGCTTATATATTGGTAAAAGCGGTGAGAAAGGGCAAGATCAACCTTTGTACTCCCTCTCCATTCATGAGAATGGCTTGATTCAAACAACCCTTTCCATTCCCCCAGATGCCGACCTTGTCTTTTCTCCGGCAGCCGATTTTTTCTCTCCGGAATCCTCAGAAATAGTCTTTAGTGACGGGACTCTAACACTCCTCAAACTTAGCTACCCATCCGCCGGCTTGGATCCCAAGCCCCGCCTGTGTGTGATTAACCAAAGCAGCTATGAGTACAACATCCACCCTATGTGGAAAGAAGTGCGGGCTGCCCTCAAAGCTCTGCCAACAGGCGTTTATGAGGATCCCCTCTATCGCGATGCTCCCTTTCGCACGTTGATGATTGGAGAGGGGGGGTTGGAAAGCCGGGTCAAGGCTGCTCCCAACTCGGTCATGCTATTGGAATACACATGCGCCTTATCTGATATTCATCGCGTTGCTGTTGTTCCCCTGGGGGATCGCTGTGCGGTGCGGATGCTGCTCTACAAGTTGGAATACGACGGGCCTGCCTTTCCGTTTGATCTAACCCGCACCAGCAACCTAGCGGATGTAGCCGATATGATCCACCACGAGTTTCAGGGCATGTGGGATCCGCAATATTTGCACTACAGCCCTGAAGACAGGCGAATTTATCACAGCAAGTGGACAGGTCTTTCTTTCGGCCATGAGGTGGAAGAGGGGGAAGACCCCCTGCAGAATATGAATCCAATCCATGAGCGGATGCGGACTCGTTATACAGCTCGCGCCAAGCGCTTTCTATATGTCTTGGAAAAGGCGGACAAGATCTTGTTCGTGCGCACAGGCGGCTGTCAGCGGGGCGCGGTGATCGACTTGATGGATAAATTGTCCGCTAAGCGAAAGGGCAAGCCCTTCCTACTCCTTATCATTTCCCCTCAGCCTTCAGAGGAGTTTGCCGGGATCCCCAATGTCATCCACTACGATATGGAGTTCAACCCCGACCGCATGTGTGCGGATCCCGAGCATTGGCGGTACTGCACAGAGATCATGAGAGAGATCCTCCATTCTCTGGGAGTTTCCAGCCGCAATCTTTTCTGGTGTCCTCCCCAGCCGGCTTAATTGCCTGAGATCCTACCTAGAATGCGATGCCGGTAGGATCCTGCTCTGCCCTACCTCAGCGGTGTTTGCTTGGCACAGAAAGAGCATCAGCCCAGAGGATCAGCCTTGCTTGTAGGTTTAGCCAAATCCCATCGTTCATTCGCAATAAAAATACGATATACAAGCCCAATATAAACAAAATGCACAAGTTCCCTAACCATTTGTAGGTCTGGATAATTTGGTCGGCACTCCAGCCAAAATCATCAACCAAGCGGTTCATATCCCCACCAGCATCCCCCTGGCCACACAGCAGAGTTCCCCACGGGATCGGAGCTAGCCCTTTTTGGATTCTGTGCCATTGCCAAAAGCTTCTCCAGAGGCTGCTGGCTGCAACTCCCAGAACGACGAATCGCCAAAAGTCCCACCGCCAGCGATCTGGCAAGCGAAGATAAAAGCAGGCCATCAAGAAGGTGCTGATGTAAAACTCGCCGCCCACGCCGCCAAAGGTAATTAGCATTTCTTTGGTGCGATTGGGCATTAGCCAGGTCATATAAAACTGCAGCAGCGCAAGAACAACAACCAATGCCTGTAGCCATCGAATCCGCTCCTTGCGGGTCGACCAGAATAGCAAGCTCAGCAAAAAGAGGATCCCAAAGTACACAAAGGGATCCTTTTCCGGACTGATGCTGGTCCAGCCAAAAGGTAAGGGCAAAGCTCGATGCCCGCTCCACCAGGCAATGCTGGCATGGCCCAGCTCGTGAATCCAAATGTGCCAAGGCAAATGTAACAACTCCAATAGGGCAATGCTGTTTACCAGCAGGGCTACCACAAATGCAACTGGGTAAGCCCAGATATTTATCGCCCAGCTATCAAAAGAAAACCGATCCCATCGCTTTTGGGATCTCAAACGCAGGCTGCGCTGCCAAAGCAACTGAGAGCCACAGAAAGCGCGGATTTCCAATTGCTCTAGGCGTGGAATCCGCAGTTGCTTCACCATCAAAAACAGCCGGGCCACAACAACCGGCGGAGAGGGGCTTTGGGACGGGGATCCCAGCAGGTCGATGCGCAAGGTGTTGTCGGCAAGATACACTTGCGCGGGCCAGCGCCACTTCAGGAGCTCTGCCCGAACCACCCGCAGGATCGCTTGGCTGTCCCCAGCGCGGGCCAGGGGGAGGGGATCAGGTAGGGGGGACATCCACACTCCAGAGGCAGGACGAGGATCCCTACCCATTGTGGCCTGGGCCGACTGGCAACGGCGAAATTGCGCTCCCTCTCAGGCCGCTCTGGGGGGAGCTTGGTATAGTTGAGGGCAGCAGGTGTGCCGGAGTGGGTGCAATTCATGCCTGGATTGGAACGGGAGCCCAAACTGTCTAGGCAGAGCTCTCTGTGGGGGGCAACGCTGCTGCTGGGCTTGGCCGGAGCAGGTTTATTTTCCCCCTTGCCCGCTCAAGCAGAGCTGACCGCCGTTCCTGGCTTGTCTCGCATCGAGAGTTGGCACTACGACCCGCAGCGGGGATGGCTAGAGGTCAACACCCAGGGAGAGGTGCGTCCTTTTCTGTTTGTGCTGCAAAACCCTTCTAGGGTAGTGCTGGATTTTCCCAACACTCTCTTTGGGCGGGAGCCCCAAACCCAGACCTTTCCGGGGCGGGTTACCTCGTTGGAGATCAAACAGTTCACCCCAACGATCACTCGCTTTGTGCTGCACCTGCAGCCGGATCAGCCTCTCAGCCTCGACCAACTGCAACTGCTCACGGCTGGTCCCTCCCGCTGGGCTGTCCAGTTCCTCCAACCCGAGCAGCCCTTGCCCGCAGCAGCACCGCTATTTCCCTCGGCAGCCGGCCCCAGGGATCCCATCTCACCGTCCCCGCCGCTGCCCCGCCGCCCCGAAGCCAGCCCACTCTCTCCTCCTGCAACCTCCCCTTCCAGCCATCGGATCTTGGCCATTTCTCCGCAAGCGGAGGGCTTTTTCATCCGCACTCAGGGTAGCCCTTCCACCACGGTGCGGCGCATCCTCGATCCGGATCGAGTGGTGGTGGATTTTCTCAACACCACCCTCAGCCCCGCCCTCACCCAGCGGGTCTATACCGTCAACCGCCTGGGGGTTTCGCGGCTGCGGGTGGGGCAATTCGAGCCCACCATCGCCCGCGTGGTCTTGGATGTGGATCCTTCCAGTGGCGACTGGGAGGCCCGCTACGACCCGCAGCAGGGAGGAATCTGGATCCAGCCCGCCGGGGGTGCTGCCCAGGCCAGCCTTCTGCCCGATCTCAGCTCTGCCGACTCCCAAGGGCCCCTGGCTACCTTGCGCTCTGTGGAGCTGCGGGGGAATCAGCTCATCATCAGCGCCGATGGGTTCATGTTCTACCGGGCCGGCTGGGATCCGGAAAGCGGCGGCTACCGCATCAACGTGGCACCGGCCCGCCTACCCGAGTCCTTGCCGGATCCCGGCTTGCCAATTGGAGGGCCGGTGCAGCGGATCCGCTTTGTGCAGGAAGATGCCCGCACGGTCAGCATTCTGGTGCAACCTGCCGAAGAGTTCAACGTCTTTGAGCCCAATCCCGGCCAGGGATCCCGCCGCATCACCCTGGAGCTGCGCCCCCTCCACGCTCCGCCGTCCGCACCCCAGCCGCAACCGCCTGCCCAAGCTTCCCTTCCTTCCCGCCGGGGCCGGACGGTCATCGCCATCGATCCAGGCCACGGCGGACGGGATCCCGGTGCCATTGGGGTGGGTGGGATCCAGGAAAAGGACATCGTGCTCTCCGTTTCCCACCAGGTACGACACCTGTTGCAAGAGCGGGGGTATGAGGTGGTGATGACCCGCACCGACGACCGGGAAGTGCTGCTGCAGCCGCGGGTGGATATGGCCGTGCAGGCCAACGCCACTCTGCTGGTGAGCATCCACGCCAATGCTCTAGAGCGCTCCAGCATCCACGGCATTGAGACCTACTACCTGCGGCCCGACAGCGCCGAGCTGGCTGTGGTCTTGCACCGCAGCTTGGTGAGGGCCAGCGGCGCCGCCGACCGGGGGGTGCGACGGGCCCGCTTCTTCATGGTGCGGGAAACGCCGGTGGGCATGCCTTCGGTGCTGCTGGAGCTGGGGTATGTAACCAACCCAACCGAAGGGCGAAAGTTGGCTACCCCCGAATACCAGGCCATTTTGGCGCGGGCCATTGCCGAGGGCATCGAGGCCTTTCTGCGTAGCCGCCAAAGATAGGGACTCGGTCGGATCTTTGGTTTGAGCCGTTCGCCCCTACGGCCCACTCCGTGAAGGGACGAAGTCCCAGGGTAGGGAAGCTGTCGCCGAGACTCTCGGAAGCAGGGTAGGATACAGCAGCTTCAGCCAAGGTGTTGAGGAGAACGGAGCATGCGTTGGGAGTGGGGATCAGATCCGGATCCCAGTTGGCCAATTGGGGTGTTTGACAGTGGCTTGGGCGGGCTCACCGTCTGGCGGGCCCTGCGCCGTCGCTTGCCCCAGGAGCGCCTTGTCTACTTTGCCGACACGGCGCGGCTGCCCTATGGGGATCGCTCCGCCGAGGAGATCTTGACTTTTGTGCGGCAGATCCTCCGCTGGATGCAGGCGCAGCCGGTGAAGGTGGTGGTGATGGCCTGCAACACCAGCTCGGCGCTGGCCCTGGAGCAGGTGCAGCAGGAGTTTGCCCTGCCCATTCTGGGGCTGATCCTGCCCGGCGCCCAGGCGGCCCTGGCCCAGGGATCCCGCATTGGGGTCATTGCCACGGCAGCCACGGTCAAAAGCCGCGCCTACTCCAAGGCCATTCAAGAGTACAGCGCCCTGGATCCCCGGCGCTTTCCCCAACCTGTCCAGTGCTGGGAGCAGGCCTGCCCGGAGTTCGTCCCCCTCATCGAAGCCGGCCAGTTGGACGGCCCCGAGCTGCGCCAAGCGGCTGAACGCTATTTGCAGCCGCTCCTGCAACAGGGGATCGACACCCTCGTCTACGGCTGCACCCACTACCCGCTGCTGGATCCTCTCCTGAAGTCCTTGCTGCCCTCTTCGGTCAGACGGGTGGATCCCGGCGTGGCGCTGGTGGGATCCCTGGCCCGGGAACTCAGCCTCTGGGGCCTGCGCCGACCCTCAACTGCTAGCCAGGCAGAACCTCACCGCTTCTATGTGAGTGGGGATCCGGAGCGGTTTGCCCAGTTGGCCACTCCTTGGCTGGGCTTTCGACCCCAGGTGGAACGGGTGGAATGGCCGGCCTTGGACGTCAACAACTCCCGCCGGCCCTAGGCGAGAGCAGCAGGCCAGCCCAGGCAAATTGGCCCTACTTGCCCCCCTGTTGCTGCAGCGATCCCACAGGTTCCCTGCCTGCAGCCAGGTCGACACGGAGCAAGGGACAGGGAAAGGCCCTTTGGGTGGCTTTGGAATTGGAAGAGTGCAAGGTTGCCCAGGGCCTGGCCGATTCTCCTTAACTTGATAACCCCGAGTTAGCTCTGGTATGCTTTAGGCGAGATTCGGCTGGGGGGAGGGGATCTATGGCGGCACGGGTGGGTATCAACGGTTTTGGCCGCATTGGGCGTTTGGTGCTGCGGGCGGCTTGGGGTTGGCCGGAGCTGGAGTTTGCCCACATCAACGAGATCAAAGGTGGGCCTGCTACTGCGGCTCACCTGCTCAAGTTCGACTCAGTGCAGGGCCGCTGGAACACCGACATCGAGGCATCTGAGCAACGGCTGCGCATCCAAGACAAAACCCTTACCTTCAGCGAGTTCAAATCTCCCGGCGAAGTCCCTTGGGCGGATCTGGGGATCGACCTGGTGCTGGAGTGCTCGGGCAAATTCGTCAAGGCGGCAGAGCTGGATGCCTACTTCAAAGCAGGGGTGCGCAAAGTCATTGTGGCTGCCCCCGTCCAGGATGAAGAGGCCCTCAACATCGTCATGGGCGTCAACGACCACCTCTACGACCCCGCTCGCCACCATTTGCTCACAGCCGCCTCCTGCACCACCAACTGCCTGGCCCCCTTGGTAAAGGTCATCCACGAGGGGATCGGCATCCTGCACGGAGTGATCACCACCGTCCACGACGTCACCAATACCCAAAGTATGGTGGATGCCCCCCACAAAGACCTGCGGCGGGCCCGCTCGGCTCTGCTGTCTTTGGTGCCCACCACCACCGGCTCGGCCAAGGCCATCGGCCTCATCTACCCTGAGCTGAAGGGAAAGCTCAACGGCCTTGCCGTGCGCGTGCCCCTGCTCAATGCCTCTTTGACCGACGCGGTGTTCGAGGTAAAGCGGCCCACCACGGTGGAAGAGGTGAATCATCTCTTAAAAACGGCAGCCGAGGGGGAACTCAAGGGCATCCTTGGCTATGAGGAGCTGCCGCTGGTCTCGGTGGATTTCAAGGGGGATCCCCGCTCCAGCATTGTGGATGCCCCTTCCACCATGGTGGTAGATGGCACGCAGGTGAAGATCCTGGCCTGGTACGACAACGAATGGGGCTACGCCAACCGCATGGCGGAATTGGCCCGCAAGGTGGCCCTCAGTTTATAGAAGCGTTTTTTGAAGCATCCCCCTTGGAGGCCTGCCCATGACTGCTGTCTCGAGCGCCCAAGCTGCCGCCGTGCGCAACTATGCCCTGGTAACGGCTGCCTACTGGGGCTTTACCCTCACCGACGGCGCCATCCGCATGTTGGTGCTGCTCCACTTCCACAAGTTGGGCTTCACCCCGATTCAGATTGCCATGCTGTTTCTCTTCTACGAGATCTTTGGGGTGATCACCAACTTTCTGGGCGGCTGGATTGGATCCCTGTTTGGCCTGCGGCTGACGCTGTACGGGGGCATCGCCATCCAGATCTTCGGCTTGGTGATGCTGGGGGTGATCAACCTGCAATGGCCGGTCTGGGGCCAGGTGGCCTATGTGATGACGGCCCAAGCCCTGGCCGGGATCGCCAAAGATCTCACCAAGATGAGCTCCAAAAGCGCCATCCGCCTGGTGGTGCCCAAGGAGGCCGAGTCCCGCCTCTTCCGCTGGGTGGCCATGCTGACGGGATCCAAAAACGCCCTCAAGGGGGTAGGGTTTTTCGTCGGGGCGGCCCTGCTGCAGATCTTCACTGAGATCTACGGGGATCCCATGGGCTTCCGCATGGCCAATTTCGTCCAGGCGGGGGCGCTGGCTTTGATCTTCTGTTCCGGGATCCTGCTGCCGGCGGACATGGGCAAGGTCAAGGCCAAGATCCCCTTCAAGCGGCTGTTTTCCAAAAGCCGCGAGATCAACCTCCTCTCAGCCGCCCGCTTTTTCCTCTTTGGGTCGCGCGATGTGTGGTTTGTGGTGGCCCTGCCGGTGTTCCTCTACGACAGCCTAGGCTGGAGCTTTATGCAGGTGGGCAGCTACATGGCCCTCTGGGTCATTGGCTATGGGATCATCCAGTTCCTGGCGCCCCAGCTCCTGGGAGGAGGTCGCCCGGGTCGCGCCCCCAAGGCCCGCACCATCCAGATCTGGACGTTCACCTTGACGGCGGTGCCGGCACTCATTGCTACCGCTTTTATGGCCGGCCTGCCGCCGCAATGGGTGGTTACCGGCGGCCTCATCCTCTTCGGGATCGTCTTTGCCTTCAACTCGGCGGTGCACTCCTATCTGGTACTGGCCTACACAGAGGATGACGATGTCGCCCTCAACGTGGGCTTTTACTACATGGCCAACTCCGGTGGGCGCCTGCTGGGGACGGTGACTTCGGGGATCCTCTTCCAGCTTTACGGTCTGGAGGGCTGCCTCTGGTTTTCCACCCTGTTGATTTTGATGGCAGGGCTGTTTTCGCTGAAATTGCCCGATCCCAGCAAAACCCCCGTGGAGTGGGTGGTTAAGCCGGGGGATTGAGGTGTTAGTCAAGCAGGGCCAGGTTATCCCGGTGAACCGCTGTATCGACTCCCTCGTAGCCCAAGATGTAGGGGATCTCGGCGGTTTTCTTGCCTTTGATCCGCCGCAGTTCCTCGGCGCTGTAGTTGACCAGGCCCCGCCCCACCTCCCGTCCGCCGGGATCGCACAGGCGCACGGCTGCCCCTGCCTCAAAGTCGCCAGAAACGTCGGTGATCCCTGCCGGCAGCAGCGAGCGCCCCTGCTCACAGACTGCCCTTACAGCTCCCTCATCCAGAGTCAGGGATCCCTCGGGGATGAGGCCGTAGGCAATCCACCGCTTGCGAGCACTAACGGGCTGGGGAGCTGGCTCAAAGCGGGTGCCGATGGGCTCTCCGGCCAAGATGGCCGGGATCTGATCGGGCCGTTTGCCGTTGGTGATCACCACCGTCACGCCGGCGGCTGTGGCGATTTGAGCCGCCGTGAGCTTGGTGGCCATGCCGCCCGTGCCCCAGCCACTTTTGCCTTGGGCTTCCGCCTTTATCTGCAGCGGCATCCCGCGCCACACCCGTTCGATCGGCTCGGCGGAGGGGTCCCGATGGGGATCCGCCGAATAGAGCCTGTCCACGTCGGTGAGCAGGATCAGCCACTTGGCCTGTACCATGCTGGCCACGAGGGCAGAGAGGGAATCATTGTCACCAAACTTCAGCTCCTCCACTGCCACCGTATCGTTCTCGTTGACGATAGGGATAACCCCCATCTGCAACAGCTGGGCAAAGGTGCGATTGGCATTGACATAGCGGCTGCGCTCCACAAAGTCGCCGCGGGTAAGCAGCACCTGAGCAATGGGTTGGTTGAGAGCAGAGAAGAGATCATCGTATAGGCGAATTAGCCGTCCCTGCCCCACTGCTGCCACCGCCTGTTTTTCTGCAATTGCCGTGGGTCGTTGGCGCAGGCCCAGGCGGGCACAGCCTACCCCTACCGCTCCGGAGGAGACAAGGATTACCGCATAGCCCTGGCTGCGCAGCCGAGTCAGCACCTCCACCAGCGGCCCCAGCACGGAAAGGCGCAGCGAGCCCGTCTGCATGTCTGTCAAGCTGGAGGTGCCGATCTTCACCACCACTGTTCCCTCTGTTGCTGCCATCTTCTCATTCGATCCACTTGTTCGATCCAGCCAGGGTTCCCCATCCGTATCCCACCATAGCGGAACCGGGGCCCTTGCTTGCCCTCAGAGTCGCTGCAGGGGACAATAGAGGAAAGCAATAAATCTGCCTCAAGGTCTCTCTTTCTCTGCCTGTGAACCCTGTTCGTACCCTCTCCGCCACCAAAGCGGCCTTTTTCAGCGCCTACCCTCGTCCGATCAACGCCGCCTACCGGCGAGTGGTGGAGGAGTTGCTGGTGGAGCTGCACCTGACCACCGTCAACAGCGCCTTCGTCTACGATCCTTTTTTTGCCCTGGGTCTGGTTACTCTCTACGACAGCCTGATGGAAGCCTACCATCCCCCAGAGCAGCGCGAGGCCATCTTCAACGCCCTCTGCAAGGCGCTGCACCTGAAGCCGGAGGTGTTGCGCAAGAACGCCCGCGACCTGCTGGAGCTGATGCGCAGCGGGGATCCCGTCCAGCGATACAACCTGCTCTGTCTCAAGCCGGAGGCAGAAGATGTGGGCGGGCTGAAGGCGATTTTGCAGCGCATGACCCAGCCCCCCTACGCCTACAGCCGAGTTTTGGCGGTTGGCCTCTACACGGCCTACGAAGCGGTGGCCACCTCGCTCTACAAGGAGCCGGAAGAGCGCACCCGCCACTTTCTGGAGGACGTGATCGGCAACCTACCCTTTTCGCCGGAGCGAGTCAAAAAAGATCTGGAGCTTTACCGCAGCAACTTGGATCGCCTGAAGCAGGCGCGGGCCATCGTCGAGGAGATGGTGAAAGCGGCCCGGCGCCAACAGGAGCGCCGCCAATCCACCGCCTCGCTGCCCGAGACTCCCGCCGCCGATCGCAGGGAGTCCAGCGGCTAAAACCCCCTAGACCAAATAGGGGGCCCACCTGTCCACCACCTCAGGCGAGCCGTACCAGCGCCGCCCGCCTCGACCAGAATGGTGACAGTCGGGAAGGGTGAGGTTGATGGCCCCTGGCAGATGGGCGGCCTCGATGGGGGTGATGCCATCTCCCCACAGCTCCCCTTGGCCGGCGGTAAGCCGGTAGCTGTTGTAGGCCAGCCAAGCCAGATAATGCTCCTGCCGCCATAGCGATCCCAGGCCCACGCGCCGCCCTTGGATGGCCTTGCCCGCCACACAGACGTATTTGACCTGTGGCCAGAAGGCTCCCGGGTAGTGGGTGTTAACGAAGTCCAGGTTGCGCCTTGTCCAGCGCTCCCGGCTGGTGTGCGGGGATCCCAGGCTAATTAGGGTGGAAACGTGCTCCCGCCCCTGCCAGACCTGCCCCCCGTAGGGCACGGATCCCAGGTAGATGCGGGCAATCCAGCCGCCCGCGGAGTGGGCCACCAGGTTAACCCGGTCCACTTCAAACTCGGCTTGGGTACGCCGAATCGTGGCCTGCAGCGCCTGCAAGATGGGCGTGACGGGCCTTCCTCCCAGGGTAGGCAGCCAACTGCGCACCTGCAGCGGCACCACCCGAGCCGGGTAACCGCGGGCCTCCAGCTCCCGACGCAAAGGCTCATACTCAGAGGCGCCCGCCAGATAACCGGGCAAGATCACCGTGGGCAGAGCAGCCATGGGCTAGCGGGGGTACCAGAACATGCCCTTGATCCCCTCCGGGTCGGGCGTAAAGCCCAGCCGCTCGTAGAAGCTAACCACATCGCGGTCGGCAAAGAGGGTGATGTTGCTGATGTCTTGGGCGCGCAGCTCGTGGATCACCTTTTCCATCAGCCGCCTGCCCAGCCCCCGGCCCTGAAACTCAGGATGCACCACCACATCCCAGATGGTGGCATTGAAGGCGTGGTCAGAGGTGGCGCGGGCAAAGCCGATGAGGCGACGGTAGCTGCCCCGCTGCTGCCACATCGACACCACCAGAAAACTGTGTTGCAGGGCTTTCCTAACCTTGTGGATGGGGCGACGCGACCACCCTACTGCATCGCAAAGTTCCTCCAGCTCATACAGATCCAAGTTGGGATCCAGGCTAAAGACAATAGTCTCCCCCCCCACCGCCAACGTTTCCTGGCGACGGTCGGCTTTGGCTGTTTGCGCCGGCTCTTTGGTTGTAGCGGCCCCTGCTGCCCCAAACAGGCCTTTCCAAAAGCTCATCTGAATTTTTGCCGAGTAAAAGCCCACCTCTAGCCTGGGCGGGCGTGTCCTCAGTATAGCCAGGATCGGCAGCAGAAATGGTGCATCTGCCCAGGTGTCTCCGCGCAGGCTTGGGACGAACCTTATATCCGAGACTGAGAAATAATCGAGAAAGCTTAGCTCTGGGCACGTTGTATGGCTCCTCCCGGCACCGGCACCCTTGTCAATGCCCTCGCGATCCTAGTGGGCAGCGGCCTCGGTTGGGCGGCGGGCCGTCGCCTGCCCGAACGCATAAGCCAAACCCTGTTGCAAGCCCTGGGATCCCTGGTGTTGGTCTTGGGGATCCAGATGGCTCTCACCCTCAGCAGCGCTGCCCAGGCGGTAACGGTTTTGCTGGCCCTGATCGGGGGGGCTTTGCTGGGGGAAGGGATCGACCTCGAGGCCGCCTTTGAGCGGCTGGGACAGGGCCTGGAAAAGCGGGTGAGCCCCTGGCTGGGCCCTAGCCCTATCGCCCGCGCCTTCGTGACCACCACCATCCTGTTTGTGGTCGGCCCCATGACTCTGCTGGGAGCTATCCAGGATGGCCTGGGGGATCCCTCGCTGCTCTTGGTCAAGGCCGCCTTGGATGGCATTGCCACCCTTGCCTTTACGGCCAGCCTCGGCTGGGGCACGCTGTTTTCCGCCCTGCCGGTGCTCTTGGTTCAGGGAGGCGTGGCCCTGCTGGCGCGGCAACTGCAGCCGCTGTTGCGCCCAGACCTGCTCGCCGCCTTGGAAGCCACTGGCGGGATCCTCATCCTGGGTATTGGCATTAACCTGCTCGGCCTGGCCCGCCTGCGGGTGGCCAACCTGCTGCCCGCTTTGGTGATTGTGGAGCTGCTGGTGGGATTTTTCCCCCTCTGGGATCTCGACTTCTAGGGAACTGGAGGGGGCTCTCGCCCTGGGGGAGAAGGGAACCCAGCACAAGAGCGTCTGGAACCTCCCTCTCTATCCTCTAAGCCCTACCCTGACCGCCGTCCTAGCTGCTGGGGGCCAGCAGCAGTAAGGGTCGCGTCTTGAAAAAGCCTGATCCGGAAACTGACCCGGTGCGCGGCAAGCCCCGTCGTGCCGCTGCGCAGAAGTCGGCAGCCTGCCTCGTGGCACCCACCTACAGTTCAACTTTTGCCAAAGCTTCTTCCGGCCCCACCAGGGCAATGGCCGGGTTGACCAGGTAGGTTGTTGCGGCCTGATGGAGATGGGCAGGGGTGAGCTGCCTTACTCGCTGCAAATACTGCTGGTCGAACTCCAGGCCCAGGCCCAAAACCTCGTACCAACCGGCCAGTTGGGCCACTTGGGCGTTGGTTTGTTTGCTGAGGGCATATTGGCCCAAGAGCTTGCGCTGGGCCATCTCCACTTCCTCGCCGCTCAGGAGGGTGTCGTGGAGGCGACGGATCTCCGCTTGCAGGCGCTCCAGGGCCACCAAAGTGTTCTCCGGTGCCGTGCCCAGGTAGGCCCCAAAAGGGGCGGGATCCCGGCGGGTGGCAAAAAAGGCCGAGACCTCATAGGCCAGGCCGCTGCGCTCGCGCAGCTCCACAAACAGGCGGCTGGACAGGCCGCTGCCCAGGTAGGTGGCCAATAGCTTCAGGGCCGGATAGTCGGCGGAAGCGGCAGGGGAGCCGCGGAAGCCCATCAAGATCGTCGTCTGCTGGGTGGGCTGGGGCAGCTTCAGCAGTTGCGGCCTCTCCAAGGGAGACAGCGGCAGGGCTGGGTCGGGGGCGGGCGGGCCGGCGCTCACCCAATCTCCCAGAGCCGCTTCCACTTGGGCCGCCACTGTCTCGGGCGGCTCTGGGCCGATCACCGCCATCACCATGCCCTCTGGGCGGCAGTAGGTGGCGTGGTAGGCCAGCAAATCCTCGCGGGTCAGGGATCCCACTGTTTCCACTCCTCCCAGCTCTGGCAGGGCGTAGGGGTGATCCCCATAGAGGGCCCGCCGCACCTGATCAAAAGCCAAGCTGAAAGGCCGTTCCTGTCGGGCGCGAATGGCTTGCAGCATCAAGTCCCGCTCCCGCGCCACCTCTGCCTCGGGAAAGCTGGGATCGCGGAGGATCTCCGCCAGCAACTGCAACAGCTCCGGAAAATCCTCCGCTACACAGCGCAGGGCGACCTCGAAATGATCGGCGGCGCTGTCTACCGAAAGGGAAGCTCCCAACGATTCCACCCAAGCGGCAATAGCCTGGGAGTCGCGCTGCCGGGTGCCCTTGGTGAGGACAGCGGCCAGCAACTGGCTCAAGCCCGCCTGCTGCGGTTGCTCTACCCGGCTGCCGCCGCGAAAAAAACAGTGGGCAGCCAGGATCTCCACCGCCGCGTTCTGGCCCACCAGCAGCGTGATGCCGTTGGTCAAGCAGAGGCGCTGCAGATGGCCGCGTTGGGTGGTGGACAGGGTGGGGTGCATTGGGCAAGGGATCCAAGACTGAAAGGCCATCAACGGCAGGCCAGTTGCAGCTCCGAAGCCGCGGCAGCGTCAGAGGCAGCCGGCTTGAGCAGAGCGACCACGTAAGCCTGAGGGGAGAGATACTGCTGCGCCAGCTCGCGGATTTGCGCCGGAGTAAACGCTTGCAACAGCTCCAGGTACTCCTGCAGGCGCTGTACCCCAACCAGGGTCTCGTAGTAGCCGTAGAGGCTGGCCAGTTGACTGGGGGACTCGGCGGAGAAGAGCAGCTCGTGGGTGAGCATGCGCCGGGCGCGATCCAGCTCCGCTTGGCCAATGCCGTCCTGCTGTAACTTCTCGATCTCGTGCAGGATGGTTGACTCCACCTGTGCCAAATCCTCTACCTCCAGTTGAGCGCTGATGCAAAAGAGCCCCCCCTCCTTCAGCACCAGCGAAGAGCAGCCGATAGCCCTCACCCAGCCCCGCTGCTCGCGCAACAGATGCACCAGCCGCGAACTACGGCCCTCCCCCAGCACTACGGCCAACAGCTCCAGGCCGCAAACCTGCTCCCAGGCCTCGAGGCTGACGGTGGGCCAGGCCAATTTTAGACGAGCCTGCTCCAGGCGGGTATGGGTGCTCTCGCGGCGCAGGATCCCTTGGGGGCGGGGCTGAGGCGGGATTGGGGGCCTTGTCCAGGCAGAGCCACTGGCAGGATCCCCAAACTCTCTTTCCACCAGCGCCAGCACCTGGTCCGGATCGATGCCTCCCGTCACCACCACCGTCATGTACTCGGGTCGGTACCAGCCGCGGTGGTAGGCGCGTAGCAGCTCTGGGGTCAACCCCATCAGGCTTTCTGGCGTGCCCAGCACGGGTCGCCCATAGGGGTGCTCCACCCCAAAGGCAGTTTCCAGGAGAAGCTGATAGGCCGTGTGCCCTAGGTTGTCGGCAGCGCGGCGAATCTCCTCCAAAACCACCTGGCGCTCCCGCTCCATCTCCTCCGGAGGGATCCCAGCCCGCAACACTGCCTCCGCCAGATAGGGCAAAGTATCCGGCAGGTCGGTGGCAGCTACGGTGATGTAGTAGTGGGTGTAATCCTGGCCAGTGGCAGCGTTGGTGATCCCTCCCCGCCCTTCAATAACCCGGTCCAGCTCCCCGGGGGCCAGCCGCTCGCTGCCCTTAAAGACCATGTGCTCCAGAAAGTGGGATATGCCCAGCCACTGCAACGGCTCGTTGCGCCCGCCTGTTTGGACCCAGACGTCCACCGTGGCCGAATCGGCAATGGGAAGGGGGT
Organism: Synechococcus sp. RC10B2; assembly: GCF_047502635.1. Classification (NCBI taxonomy): domain Bacteria; kingdom Bacillati; phylum Cyanobacteriota; class Cyanophyceae; order Synechococcales; family Synechococcaceae; genus Synechococcus; species Synechococcus sp. RC10B2. The sequence goes on along the minus strand of NZ_JANSHO010000006.1, from coordinate 84,776 downwards.
GAAGAATGACGCTTAGCCCGTTGTTTAGGCGATGGGTGTAAGCAGGAAGAAGACGCGGTGCGCGGCTCAAGGTCAAAGTTCTTAATCAGCAGAGAACAAACTTAATCTTACTCGCACAACCGCCGCTGAGAGCCTTCAGGGAGCAATTGGGTTTATCTTTACTAGTCTTGGGAAGGGGTATCCGTTGATCCTGGCCACGACAAGCTGGGGGATCCCTCACCAACTAGGCTCTCTTCTACCTGAAAGCCAGGCGGCCATTCTTCACTTTCGCGCACCCGCTGCACCACTTCCTTAGGCAGGGTCACTCCCAGCTCCCGCGCGGCTACGGCCACCACGTCTCCCCGATCGATCAGGCCGGCAATGGCGCCGCTGGGGGTGAAGACCAAGACTCGGCGCGACTCCGCCTGGCCCATCATCTGGATGACCTGGACAATGGGAGTTTCCTCCCGCACCCCTTGAAGTTGCTCCATTGGCTTGAGAATGGCTTTGAGGGTGAGGTGATCCCACTGGCTGCGCTCGATGTCGTTGAGCAGTTCCGGCCTAACCAAGCCCCGGTAGCGACCGTCCTCCTCGGCAAAGTACACTTCCTGAACGCCTCTTGCGGTCTCTGGCTGGAGGGAGGCAGGGATCAGGTAGCGATCGACAAACTCCCGCAGGCTCATGCCCGCATCCACCACGCGAAAGCGGCGGCTCATGACATCTGCGGCCTTCAGGCGAGCCAACACCCGCTGCAGCTGCGCATACTGCTCGTAGCGACGGGCGCTACTTAAAATAAACAAGCCAATTAGCCCCGTCCAAAGGCCATTGAGGCTCCCCAAAAATACCACTACTAGACCCAGGCCCACCAAGCCCCAGCCCACTCCCTGGCCAGCTCGAGCTGCCCACAACATGCCCTTTTGCCGATCCCCTGTCCAACCCCAGATGGCTGCTTTGAGCATCTGCCCCCCATCCAGGGGCAGCCCTGGCAGCAGGTTAAACAGGGCAATCACTAGGTTGATGGCAGCCAAGCTGGCCAGCATTGAGGTCAGCGGCGACCCTGGCCCCGCCCAAGCTCCAGCCACGCTGAAGAGGACAAACAAGCCCAAACTGAGAAGGGGCCCTGCCAAAGCCACCCAAAAAGCGCCCAGGGGGCGAGGCACTTCTCGCTCAATGGCCGCCATGCCGCCAAAGATGAACAGGGTGATGGAGCTCACCCGTACTCCATAGGCCCGGGCGACTAGGCTGTGGGCCAACTCATGGGCCAATAGCGAAAGAAAAAGCCCCACCGCTGGCACCACCCCGTAGGAGAGCACCAGCAGCAGAGCCGCTGGAAACCAGGTGTAGTCGAGGAACAAGGGGATCCCCCACAAATTCCCGATGCGCAGGCGACTGGTCATGGCCTTAACTCCTACACAGCTCTTGCCCAGGAGGGCTTTTAGGACAGCAGGCAACCTTTCTCCTTGGGATCCCTTCCTTTCCACTCTAGCCCTTTCCGGGGCTTCGCAGCGAATCCTTGTGGTACCCTGGGTAGCTGTCCAGCAAACCAGGCAACCCTGCTAGAGCGGCCGGGTTAGCCGCAGTGACCCTATTTTTTTGTCCCTCTTTCTGGGGGACGACGGAAACAGCTATGGTATCGACTTCCTCCTACGAGCAGAGCAAAGCGGTACCCTCGCCCCAGGAACAAGCGCCAGGTTTTGTAGACGAGTTCCCCGCGACAGCCCCAACGGCTGCCCCAGTGTTCTACCGCACCTATAGTCGGCGCCGCCCCGATGGCAGCCGCGAGACTTGGAGTGACGTCTGCGATCGCACCCTGGCCGATATTGCCCGCCTAGGGCGCCTTACTCCCCAGGAGCGGGAGCTGTTGGAACGTCTGCAGCGGCAGTTGAAAGCGTTGATCTCAGGTCGGGCCCTGTGGGTGATGGGCACCGAGTGGATCCAGAAGCCGGAAAACTACTCCGGCGCCTACAACTGCACTAGCCTCACCGTGGTGGACTGGCGCTCCTTTGGCCTGATGATGGATCTGGCCATGATGGGCTGTGGCACGGGAGCGGTGCTGGAGCCTCAGTTCATCAGCCAGTTGCCCCCCATCCTCAGCCGCCTAGAGGTGCAGGTAGTAGGATCCATTGGTGCCACCCCCCCCGAAGCGCGGCAGGAACACACCCGCATCCAGCGCCAGGGCTCTCACGTGCACATCCAGGTGGGCGATAGCCGCCGCGGCTGGGTGGAGTCTTACCAAGCTCTCTTGGAGCTGGCGGCGGATCCCAGTTTTGGGGGTCAGGTGGAGGTGACAGTGGATCTCAGCCATGTGCGCCCCGCTGGGGAGCGGCTAAAAGGGTTTGGGGGCGTGGCCAACCCCATCAAGCTGCCCGGCTTGTACCAGCGCTGTGCCGCCATCCTCAACAAAGCCGTGGGCAGGCAACTGAACTCGGTGGAGTGCTGCCTGCTCATTGATGAGGCGGCCGCAACGGTGGTGGCGGGGAATATCCGCCGTAGTGCAGGTATGCGCCAGTTTGCCGCCGACGACGAGCTGGGATCTAGCGCCAAAGACAATCTCTGGCAGCAGGACGAGCAGGGCAACTGGAGAATTGACCCTGAGCGAGATGCCCTGCGCATGGCCAACCACACCCGGGTGTTTCACCGCAAGCCAACGCGGGAAGAGTGCATTGCTGCCGTGCGCAAGCAGTTTTACTCCGGCGAGGGGGCCATCCAGTGGGCTGGGGAGGCCGTAGCGCGGGCCAACGCCGACCTAATCAACACCCCGGAGCTGAAGCGGGAGTTCCTCAACGTCTATGCCTCGGAGGGACCCGAGGGAGCTAGGCGCTGGATAGAGGAGCGGCAGGCAGCTAGTAGCTCTCCGTCTGTCCAACCGCCAACGTGGCATAGGGTGCAACGGTATGGGCTGAACCCCTGCGTTACCGCAGACACTTGGATCCACACGGGCGACGGCCCGCGCCAGGTGAAAGACCTTATTGGCAAGCAGCACAGCACCTACGTCAACGGCGAGCTATTCAGCACGACGCCAGAGGGGTTTTTCTACTCCGGCACCAAGCCCGTGCTCAAGCTGGTGACCCAGGAGGGATTTTCTCTTCGGCTGACGGGCAACCATCGTGTTCTCAAAGTCATTGCCCAGACTCCAAAGGCGCAATACACGGAATGGGTGCCGGCAGAAGAGCTCCGCCCGGGCGACCGCATTCTGCTGCACAACCATCGCGACCTAACCCCCTGGGATGGTGAGGGGACCTGGGAGGAAGGCTGGCTCTTGGGGAATTTGCTGGGCGACGGCAGCCTTGCCACAACCCAGTGGAATGACACGGCTGTACTGCGCTATGGGCAGGATACGCAGCAGGAGATGAGCCTCCATGGGGCTCAGTTGTTGCAGGCTGCGGTAGGGTACGAACCTCGCCGGCCAGAGACCTGTTATCACCCCAAGCTGAAGTGCCGGGTTATCCATTCCACCGGCTTGGCGAAACTGGCAGCTAAGTTCGGCATGGCTCCAGGACAGAAGCAAATGACTGCGGCACTGGAAGCCACAAGCTTTGATTTCCACCGCGGCTTTTTGTGCGGCCTGTTTGACGCAGACGGCAGTGTGCAGGGCGGTCAAGAGAAGGGAGTTAGTGTGCGGCTTTCCCAAAGCAACCTGGACACCCTCAAAGCTGTGCAGCGCATGCTGGCGCGTCTAGGGATTGTCTCGGTCATCTACGAGAATCGCCGTCCCGCTGGGTATCGTCTGCTGCCTGATAGCAAGCGCCAGCCAGCCCCCTACGCCTGCCAGGTGCAGCACGAGCTGGTCATTAGCGGGGACAACCTGCACCAGTTTCAGGCAGTGGTGGGCTTTCGAGAACCGCGCAAAGCTCAGAAGCTAGGTGAACTGCTCGGCAGCTACCAGCGCCGGCTCAACCGGGAGCGGTTTACGGTTACAGTTGCAGCCCTGGAGCCTGACGGCGTGGAACCGGTCTATGACTGCACCGTGCCCGGCCCAAGCTGCTTTGATGCCAATGGGTTGGTTGTCCACAACTGCGGTGAGATCATCGGATGCGACTTCCACTGCAATCTGGCCGAGATCCACCTCAACCGGCTAGATCCCCACAACCGCCAGGAGCAAGAGGAGGCCTTTACGGCAGGGGCCCTGTCGGCTGCGGCGCTATTGCACCACCGCTTTGTTGAGCCCCGCTTCCAGCGCTCAAGGGAATGGGATCCCATTGTCGGCGTCTCGTTTACTGGTCTATTTGACTTTTGCGTCAAAGCCTTTGGGGTGGACTGGCTGCGCTGGTGGCAGGAAGGGAGGCCCGATACGCCTCTGGGGCGGGAGTTTAAGCAGCAGGAGCGGGAATACCTCAGCTTCTGGAAGGAGGTCGTTCACCGCGTGGTTTGGGACTACTGCGACCGTCACGGGTTGCGCCGCCCCAACCGCTGCACCACCGTTCAACCTGCCGGCACCAAGTCGCTCCTGACTAACGCCTCTCCCGGCTGGCACCCGCCCAAGGCTCAGCGCTACATTCGCCGCATCACCTTTGCCAAAAACGACCCCGTGGCCCTGGCCTGCCTGGACTACGGCTACTCGGTGGTGCCCGCCCAGTCTGACAAGGATGAGCACGGCAACCTGCTCAACGACCCCTTTGATCCCCGCTGCACCGAGTGGTTGGTGGAGCTGCCGGTGGAGGTGGAGTGGGCCAATTTGCCCGGCGCCGAGGAGATTGAGGTTGAGCGCTTCTCTGCCCTGGCTCAGTTTGACTTCTACATGCAGGTGCAAAAGTACTACACCACCCACAACACCTCCGCCACCATCGAGCTGCGCGAGGACGAGATCGAAGCGCTGGGATCCCGCATTTACGAGGCCATCCGCGACGACGAGGGCTACATCAGCGCAGCACTGCTGGCCCGCTTCGACGCTCCCTTCCCCCGCTTGCCCTTCGAGAAAATCGACAAGGCCACCTACGAGCGGCTGATGGCCGAGGTCAAGCAAAGACGAAAGACCGACAACTTTTACGAGGCGCTGGCGCGCTATGACCGCAACCTCGCCCTAATAGCAGAGGGTCCAGCAGGGTGTGATGCCCTCGGCTGTCTGATGCCGGAGGCTAGCTCGCAGGGCGAGAACCCGTCCCGTTAGCAGAGGGGGGGATCCCGCCTCGGGCTCTGGCTACACTGTTCTTGGCCGGGAATCCGAGCACTGCGCGCCTTGGCAGCCCCCTCGGCAAGCTAGGGGCAGGGGGGGTTGGCACGGTCCGGTTTTCCCTGCTCGAGCGTTTGGTGGCTGGAGGATCTGATGCAGACAGGAGCGCAGCTCCCGAGGAAAGCCTGGACGGTGGAAATCTGGCGCAGGCTGAGGGGGCTGGTGCTGGCGCTGGCGGTGCTGCTGGGGATCGCCTGTTCTAGCCTCAAGGGCTCTGGGACCTCCCCTCCTGGATTGATCCCTCCTCCGCCTGAGCCGGGCAGCCGGTCGATTCCTCTAGCGGTGCGCACTCTGGGCACCAGCCGCTTTAAGTTGCTGGGCTTGACAGTGGGTGTGGCTGGAAGCGAGGCTGAAGTGCTTCTGGATACCGGCTCAGCAGGGCTGCGTATTCTGTCGTCGGTGGCAGGGCGCTTTGGCTTAGAGCGGACGGGGATCCCTTCCACGGTAACCTTCGCCGATGGCACGCAATTTATCGGTGTGCTGGCTCGCGCTCCCTTCAGCTTGGGTGGGATCCAGAGCCGGGAGCCGGTCACGATTCAGTTGATCGACCAAATCACCTGTGTGGAGCCCCTGGTGGCTACCTGCTCCGACAACCTGTTTGGGCCAGGGCGCCCCTTTGCCGGGATCCTCGGCACCTCTTTGGACGAGCGCAGCCCCGATCGCAACTTGTTTAGTCCCCTCACCCGCCTGCCGGGCAATTTCCGCTCTGGGTACATTGTTCAGACAGGGGGGTTCGACTCTGTTCAAGGCCTTTTCACAGTCGGCCTGACGGAGGCCAACACCGCCGGCTTCAGTTTCCGGCAACTGCCCCAGGTGGGTAGCTTTCCCGATGGCACACCCATCTGGCGGGATGAGGCCCTGCAGGTGGCCTACAGCATTGGCAACACTTCTATTCAAAATGTCCCTAGCCCCACCGTATTTGACAGCGGCGCTTCCGACATCTTCCTCAACGTTCGACTATTGGGATCCGCTCCTTTTCCCACCGCTACCCTACCCCCAGGCTCGGAGTGGCGAGCTGTGCTGGGAGGAGCCTTTGACTACCGCATCCGGGTTGGCTTTCCGGTAACGCCCAGCCGGGATCGGATCTTTGTCAACGGCAACCAGAGCGTGCAACTGTTGGGCATGCCCCTGTTTTTCAACGCCGATGTTGCCTTTGATATTGAAAGGGGGCGGATCGGCTTTCGCCTGCGCTGAGGCCGATCCCCTCTTCTGAAGCCTCGAGTTAACTGCGGAGGAAAGTGATGGTTGCCCAAGGGATCCCTGCCCATCGAAGGACACGCCGCTGGCCCTGGGTCTGGGTTCTGCTGCTGTTGTGTTGGCTGGGGTTGGGTGCACCAGCCTGGCCGATTAGCTTGGGGGATCCCTTGCCGGAGTGGGCTAAGTCTATGCAAGTGGGGCGGCAGCGGCTGCGCGGCGTGGAGCACTACCAAGGCCAAGAGCAGATCCGGGCCTACGGCAACCAGGCGGGACGAGTGTTTTGGATTCAAATCGAAAGCAGTGCCGACCTGCCGCCGGATCCCCGGCAGTACCTGGGAGAGTACCAGGCGTTTCCAGCCGAGGTCCTCCAGGTAGTACCGCTGCGGGCGCAGCGGTTGCGCTTCCAGCAGGGAAATCGCAGCGCCGAATGGCAAGTGGTGGGCATGAGCGGCCACTTTGAAGCTGAGGCGTTTAGCTATGACCTGGCCCCGCCCGAGTTGTTTCAGCCCTGACCTAGGGGCACGATTGAGACAATTAGGGCTTATCCTAGAGAGGAGCTTAAACGCAAAGTTTGCTAATGAGACTGCTTCAGCAAGAAGTTCCAGTTATCCTCAATCGCTTTCTTGTTAAGGAGCTAGCTCAGGAAGACCTCACCTTTTATGAGTACGACTGTAGGCCAAACCCACCCCCGGAGCTAGGAGAAGAGCAGAGAGCTATCGCTAGGGTTTGCAATCGGCTAGATGTAATAGCTGCTCGTTTGGGAAGTCGCATTATCACGCAGGAAAGAGTTTCGCCCAGCCAGCTCAAAACACCAGAGTGGGAGTTGGAAGAGCGTGGGCTTAGGGTTCTAACCTGTGCCAATGCTCAAGAAAGAAGCGCCCTCGAAAGCTTTGAGCGCAAGAGGATAGGGTTGCGCCTTAAATCTCAGTACAAGAAAACTGAAGTCGAATGGATAGGAGGCGGCCTGCTCTGGTGGGTGACTGCTCAGAAAGAGGTAGAACTTTCCGGAGAAGGCTGGGAAATCCACAGAGGGAGAATGATAGATGTTGCCGTCGAACCAGACGGAAAGCTTTACTTAGAAGTCGATATTCATTACCGCTTCTACACGCCGTGGACTTTGCATGAATGGTTGGAAAGCTATCCGGACGTTCCAATCGAGATTGTGCGAAATACATACTTTGATGCGAACGGCAAACGTTTGACTTGGAAATATCTGGGTATTCTTTCTAACCAATCCCCACGGGAGATTCGGTTACCAGAGCAGAACATCAGTCTGGCGGAGTATCATTTGCAGAAGTACAATGCACTTGTAGAAGAAGTTGAGAGCTCTTGGGTAGTCGAAGTAGCATCAAAGGAAAGACGTTATCCCCATCTCTCCCGAAGGTTATCGCCTGCTTTAACCTTGGAGATGCTAGCCAGTCTAGAAGACAACAGAAGCCCTGGCGGAAAAGTTAGCGCCGCTGTTATCGAGTGCATCAGAAAAAGTTTGAAAGAACGATTCGAAAAGTCCGAAGAGACTGCGAGGACCATTATAAAGGAAGTCTACAAACTTTCCCCTGAGGAAATTAAGCCGCTAAAGACCCAAGGCTACATCCTGCCCAAGCCAAAGCTATTGGGATCGGGTCGCAGACCAGTTGAAAATCCTGCTCGGGTTAGATACCGGGGATGTGCGAAGGTAGGCGAGACCAAGTTTGCATGTCTAAACCTCTATGACGACAAGCGAGAGTACCCTAGCGAAGTGCTCAACTGCTTGCTTGAGGTAGCCCAAAAAAGCGGCGCGGAAATTGAAGTAGACTTCTATGCCACTCAGCAAGACTTGCCTGAGGGCGATCTCGCCCGAAAAAGGTTCTGGCAAACCTGGGCTGAGCAAGGGATCAAAACGGTTTTGGTCGTTATGCCTTGGTCACCCAATGAGCGCAAGCAAAGGATCCGCATGGAGGCCCTTGAAGCAGGGATAGCGACTCAGTTTATGATCCCTGGGGCTGATCCCTACAAGGCTCTAAACGTCGTCCTCGGGCTTCTGTGCAAGGCAGCGTGGCAGCCGGTACTCCTGGAACCCCTCGACGATCCTGTAGGCCCTGAGCTGATCATCGGCTTCGATGTGGGAACCAATCGGCGGCTATACTACGGAGCCTCTGCTTTCGCTGTTCTGGCTGATGGGCAGAGCTTAGGTTGGGAGCTACCTGCTGTGCAGAGAGGAGAAACCTTCTCCGGGGACGCAATTTATCAAACTGTGTCCAAACTTGTCAATAGGTTTTATGACAAGCTTAGTCGATATCCAAGCAAGGTTCTCTTGATGAGGGATGGTTTAGTTCAAGGAGGCGAATTTAGTAGAACAATTGAGGAGCTAGAAAAAGAAAAGATTGCTGTGGATATTGTTGGCATACGCAAAAGCGGTACAGGAAGAATGGGAATAGAAGAAGGAAAAGGTAAGTACAAAGATGCCAAAATAGGCACTGTTGTTTTCGACTACTCGCGAAAGTCGTTTACTCTAATAACAAGCCAGCCCATTAGAAAAGGTGGGAACTCCCTCGGCAGTGCAAGACCTCTGCGAGCGATCCACGAGCACGGCAAGACTCCCTTGGAAGTTCTGGCTTTACAAACCTATCACCTCTCTCAACTTCATCCTGCCAGTGGCTTCCAAGCCTGTAGGCTGCCCTGGGTGCTCCATTTTGCCGACAAAAGCGGCAAGGAGTTCCAGCGCCTTGGCGATAACATCTTCAGTATCCTGCAAAACATAGATCGCCAGAAGTTAATTGCCGTCTAGCAAGGAAGGAGGCTCTCCCCTGAGGGCCCTGCTAGGATGGGGAAGGGTTTGGGATGCCGACTATGTTCACCAACAACGAGGTCTGGAAGACCTTTTTGAGTAACCCCGTTGTCTTCTGCGGGGGCTTCCTAAGCGGCCTGCTGCGCTTGGACATCAGGCAAGATCCGCTGCGGAGCTGGCTGGAGTCCCAGGGCTTGAGGGTAGAGGATCCGCCCGCCCCCACCCAAGGCCCTCAGTCTATTTCCATCGAGTAGGCGGACAGACAGGAGGGATCCCTTTGAAGAGTAAGGTAAGCTGATGTCCCCCAAACAGTCCGACCCGAGAAGGTGGCAACGGCAGGGATCCCTCGGCGGGGCGGTACTCCTGCTAGCAGGGCTGGTTGCCCTCCAGGCGGCGGATCTGGCCTTGGCCCAGTCGGATCCCGCTTCTCTCCCAAGCTCTGAGCAAGATCCCCAAGCTTGGCTGCAGCGCTACAACGCTGCTCTGCGCCAACTGCCACCTCCGCCCAACCTGCAGTACCGCCAGCAGGTGCGGGTGGAGGGATCCCAAACCTTTACAGCCACCTTGGATGTGCTCTATTGCCGCGACGGCAGTTGGCAGGCTTGGGTAGCCGAGGGGGATCGTGTTCGCCTGTTGGATTCGCGGCAACTGGAAGCGGTGAACCAATCGGACTTGCTCAAGCTGTATTCCGTGTACGTGAGCCGGCCCGAAGCGCTCCTGCCCTCGGTGAGCTTTCATCTAGAGGCTGATCCCAGCCGCTACCGCGTCCTCTCCTCAGAACGGGTAACTCTGGCGGGATCCCCTGTCCAGCATCTGCGTTTAGAGCCTCTCCAAGAGGGCCAGGTGCGGGAGCTGTGGCTGGATCCGGAGTCGGGGCTGCCGCGGCAGGTGCTCTTGTTTTTGTCGGGGGTGTGGGGACAGGCCTATGCCCTGATAGGGTTTGCGGCAGTGCCGGATCCCCAGGCAGGGGTTAGCTACTGGCTGCCGGAGAGCACCCGCATCAATTTGGCCTACGGGTTTTGGACGCTGGAGGGCCTGACCCGCCGCCTGTTCAGGGGATCCCTTTCCATCCGGCACGACTACCAGGACTACCGCATCCTGCCGGAGGGGGTGCAGCTGCGCTTTTTGCCCTCGCAGCCGCCGGTGGATGCGCCGCCGGTGGTGGCCGGCCTGCCGGAGAGCACGCCCCCAGTGGAGCTAGGAGATGTGCAGGTTTTGGGGGTGGATGAGCAGGGAAACCAGCAATTTAGCATTGGCCTAGGCCGACGCAGCGAGGCCAAGACCCCCTTGGAAGACCGCATCGCCGCCTTTAACCTCACCCGACCGGCCAGCCGCAACGCCCTTACCCAGATCGATACCCTAGCCTTCTTGCCTTTGGGGAGCAGCCAGTTGCCTATCTACCTCTTTCAATTCGACACGGGTCGCCCTCTCTATCCCCTGCAAGGGGTGGAGCGCCCGCGGGTGGATCCCAACGGGGTTTTCGATCCCAGGCCGCCCGCCATCAAACTCTTTGGAGACTAGCTCCCCATGCTGACCGATGCCGCCTACGGCGTAATCCCGATCCTGCCCCTCCCGCCCGCCCAGGGATCCCATCTCTACCTGCTCATCCAGCATCAGAAGGGGCACTGGGCCTTTCCCAAAGGCCACAAAGATGAGGGGGAAAGCGACTTGGCGGCAGCCCAGCGGGAGTTGCGGGAAGAAACCGGCCTAACCGACTACCAGCTCCTGACCCTGCCCGGCCAGCCTGGCCCTTTGACGCTGCAAGAGGCCTACACTTTTATAGATCCCGAGGGAAACGCGGTGGCCAAGACCGTCACCTACTACGTGGCTCTGCTGCCACCCCAGTTTCCTCCCCCTGAGCTGCAGGTGCAGCCAGAAGAGGTGGCCGCCTACCGCTGGTGCTCCTACCCCGAGGCGTTGGAGCAGATCAGCTTTGAAGAAAGTCGCCAGCTCCTGCGCCGCTGCCAAGCCCATTTGGAGCAGCTTTGGAAATTGGAGAAGACCTAAGTTCCGTATTTTTACGGAAGAGGTTTATCGGGGTTACCTTTACTATCTTGTCCTGCAGGCTTTCCGTGGGAAGTTCCCGAGTAAGAAAGCCAGCAGACAATCTGAGGGATAGCCTTCACCTTTAGAGATTGGCTGATGAGCAATAGTCATCGATCTCCCCAGGAGGAGAGTTTTTCTGAATACGGATTGAACGCTGAAACTGCCTTTGAGTTCGTGCAGCCTTGGCCGTCTTGTTGGGCTTGGCTCATCTAAAGATCTCGTCTGGGTCAGGGCTGGGCTTGAACTGTATTCTGGAAAGCATTTTTTCACCGGCTTGTGGGGTAGCTAAGACTTCAGTCGTGTCATCAACCTCAGCGCAGGAAATTGTCCGAGCACGTCCTCTCGACCCATGAACCGTCCCCCCGTCTGTACAGAAGTCTCGGCCCATCTGCTGAACGCAGAGGTCAGCTTCACAGGAGTTGTTCGGTATTTCAGTGCCTTGGACAAAGGGGAGGGGCTGGGCACTTGGTCATTGGTGTTTCACCAAGGTCGCCTGGGGTTTGCTCACCACAGCTTGGAGCCCTTGGAGCGCTTGGATCGCCACCTGCGTCGGCTCAGCCATCAAGTCTTTTCTCTGACTCGCCAAAATTGCCTACGCATCCATCGGCAGGTGGAGGCGCTATTGGCTCAGGAGACTGGGCCTCTACCTGCAGACCTTCTGGGGCTGAGTTGGATGGTAACGGAGCAACTGCTGCCTTGGGAAGCTGCGCGCAGGTTGAATGCTTGGATCGGCGAGGAGGTGCTGCAAAATCTGTTGCTGGTTCCAGGGGGCTTTCAGCAGGAGATCATCCCACTGGACAACGTGCCCACCCTGGGCCAGTGGGATGGGGGATCCCTGCTCGACCTGATCCAAAAGCGGCTACGGGCATGGCAATCTTTGGGGCCTGAGATCACCTCCCCCTACCAACGGCCCTACTTTGCCAGCCGGGCCCAGGCAGAACGCCTTCCCGCCGAGCAACAGGAACGGCTAGGCCGGTTACTGAAGGGGTTTAGCTTCCGCCAGTTGAGCGCCCTTCTCGATCAAGACGACCTCCAGATCGCTCGCCGCCTACATCCTCTGGTCAAAGCCGGTATCCTTGTCCTGCGGGATCCCCAGCCCCCCTTTGATCGGCTGCCCAAAACCTACTCGGCCAAGCTTGAGACAGAATCACAGCCCTCAGAAACTCCCACCGTCCCTCTTCACCTGGCCAACGGGCTTGCAGATCTAGGCCCATCTCCCCAGGCCTCGAAAACCTGGATTGTGGCCTGTATTGACGACAGCGAAGCCATGCTCAGCGAGTTGCAGCGGTTGTTGGAAGGGCACAACCTGGTCATTCACACCATCAGCGACTCTTTGAAAGCCCTGATGAAGCTGACCACCCTCAAGCCAGATTTGATCCTGCTGGACGTGGGTATGCCCAACGTGGATGGCTACCAATTGTGCAGCCTCATCCGCAAATCCTCCGTGTTAAAGGATGTGCCGGTGGTGATGGTCACAGGCCACAAAGGTCTGATCGATCGGGTGAAGGCGCGCCTGGCCGGTGCCACCGATTACCTGACCAAGCCCTTTCGGCAGGAAGAATTGCTGCAGATGGTGTTTCGCTATCTCAGCTAGGGATCCCTCTAAAGGTTCGTCGAAAAAGAGATAAGGAGATGTCGATCATGGTGAAAGTTCTTGTGGTGGAAGATGTGGCCTCGGAGCGACAGCTCATCAGCGATTACCTCCGCTCAGAAGGCTATCAGGTGGTAGCGGTGGCCAACGCCCAAGAGGCATTGCAGCAGATCCGCAACGACAAACCCGATGTGGTGCTGACGGACTTGGTCATGGAAGGCATGAGCGGGCTGGAATTGTGCCGCCAAATCAAGAAAAACCCGGAAACCCAAAAGTTGCCCGTTGTGGCCTGTACTTCTAAAAATCAAGAGCTGGACAAACTCTGGGGCATGAAGCAAGGGATCGATCTTTATCTGACCAAGCCTTTTACCCGCGAAGACATTTTGCGGGCCGTGAAATCAGTAGTGCTCAGCCCGAGCTCATGATTTTTGCCACTCCTGTCCTTGCTGAGCTGCGCCTCCAGTTAGGATCCCTGTGATTATCACGAATTGTTCTTAGGAGATGTCTTAGAATTGGCAGAGCGAGAACGGCAATGGCGGTAGCTTTCTCCCCACACAGCCCTACTTCTACCCGTACCGGCGAGCTGTACTTACATCTACAGTTGGGGGTAGACTGTCGGGCCCTTTTGCCCATGGCATTTGCCCAGGAAGCTCTAATTGTTGGCCCGCACCACTTTACCCTTCTCCCCAACCAGCCCGCATGGGTGCTGGGCTTGTTCAACTATCGCAATCGCATTCTCTGGGGACTGGATCTGCCGCAATTTCTCGGCCTAGAGCCCTTGGACTTTGGGCAGCCCGAACACCACTTGGTGGTGATGCGCCCAGAATTTGGGGGCTCTGCATCGCCAGTGCGAACAGGCTTGGGCCTGGCAACCCAACACGTGAAAGGAGTAGCTCGAGTGCCCGCCGAGGAGATCCAACCCTTAACAAAAGCCCAGGCAGCACAAAACAACTTTCGACTGGAGAACTTCTACGACTCTTGCAAAGGGCTGGTGTTGGAAGGGGATGAGCCTCTCTGGGTGCTCGACCCTCTTGCCATTGTCCAAAAGCTCAACTCAGTTGATTCCTCGGCAAACCCTTGATCTTGGCGACCTTTTCCCCGACTTACCCTCACTTAAAGGCAAAATTCTATGGTTTCCTTCCGTCCCCTCTTTCTCAGGCCTGCTCCATCTTCCCGGCCCCAACGCAAAGTCGCGGGATCCCGCCTGGCCCTGGCAATCAGTTTTCCTCTGGGCATCAGCTCCCTGCTGTTTGCCGTCTCTGCCGGCAGCGTAGCCCGCACCTATTTCGAGTTCGAGCCGGCGATCTCGCGGCAGTTCACCCTGCAAAACCTGAGCGATCAGGTGATCTATTTGGATGAAGTCTTGACCATGTCTGCCCGCATGGCCGCTGCCAGCGGGGATCTGTCCTGGGAAGAGCGCTACAACATCCATGTCCCTCAGTTGGATGAGGTGCTGGCGGAGATTCAGCAATTGGATCCCGCCTCTTACGAAGCCTATGCAGCCAAAACCACAGCAGCCAACATCAAGCTGGTGGAGTGGGAAGTGCAGGCTTTTGATCTGATTCGGGCCGGCGAGCAGGAACGGGCTTTCAACTTGCTGCACAGCCCTGAGTACGAAGAGCAAAAGCGCATCTACGCCGAAGGGATCAACCAAACCCTGGAGGCCATTCGCAGCAACATTCAGGCCAGCGTCCAGCTTTACGAGCAAAATCTGCTGCAGGCTTTGATCTTTTCCGGCATCAGCTTCCCGATTCTGCTGCTGAGCTGGGGGATCATTTTGATCCTGGTGCGCAACTTTGTGCGGGAACGCAACGCCACCTACGAGCGACAAGTTTCCGACACCCGACTGGCCCAGCGGTTTGCCGATATTGCCCGGATTCGCCAAGAGCAAGAGCTGATCGATCCCCTAACTGACTTGTTGGGCGAGATGCGCCAGCGCTTCGGTGCCGAACGAGTGGCCTTCTATCGCTTGACCGCTCCCGAAGAGGCGCAGGTTATCGCTGAATCTCACGACAGCCGCCTGCCCGACACCTTGGGCACCCTCCTCCGCAGGATCCCGGCTCCGATCCAGCAGGCTCTCCACGGCGGGCAAGTTTACGCTTTTGGCCCGGTGCCTAGGCCAGATCTGGGCGCCGACTACCTGCAGAGGCTGGCCACAGCCCAACTGAAAGCCGAGATGATAGCGCCGGTGGTGCGTGGCGATGAGCTTTACGGTTTTTTGGCAATAGGCCGCGCCCAAAGCCAGAGCTGGTCTGACGAAGAACAGAAAACCTTGGCAGAGCTGGCCAACCGCCTGGGTCAAGCTTTGGGTAACCTGGGGGCGCTGGAGCAAAAAGCCGTGGCCGCCCAGGAACGGGAGCGGTCGGAAGCGCTGCAAAGAGAGCTGCTGCAGCTTATCAGCGAGGTCACAGAAGCCTCGCGGGGGGATCTCACGGTGCGGGCGCAGCTAACAGCCGGACAAGTTGGCATCATGGCGGACTTTTTCAACGTCATTATCGAGAGCTTGCGCGACATCGTGATTCAAGTGCAGCAGGCCGCCGGTCAAGTCAACCAATCCATTGGTCGTGACGAGGCAGCCATTCGCGAGTTGGCCGAAGCCGCTCTCCGACAGGCCACCCAAATCGAAGAGACCTTGCGCTCTGTCGAGCAAATGACGCTCTCAATCGAGGAGGTAGCCGATAAAGCCCAACAGGCCGCCACCGTTGCCGAATCTGCCGCCGCCACGGCCATCAACAGCAGCTTGACTATGGATCGCACAGTGCAAAACATCCTGCAACTGCGGGAAACGGTGGCCGAAACGGCCAAGAAGGTGAAGCGGCTGGGGGAATCTTCCCAGCAGATTTCCAAGGTGGTGTCCTTGATCAACCAGATTGCGCTGAAAACCAACCTCTTGGCGGTGAACGCCAGTATCGAGGCAGCCCGTGCCGGCGAAGAAGGGCGAGGTTTTGCGGTGGTCGCCGAGGAAGTCGGGGCACTGGCGGCCCAGTCGGCAGAAGCCACCCGCGAGATCGAGCGCATTGTGGAAGGGATCCAACGGGAAACCGGCGAGGTGGTACAGGCGATGGAAACCAGCACCGGCCAGGTGGTGGAGGGAACCCGCTTGGTGGAAGCAGCCAAGCAGAGCCTGGGACAAATTGTGGAAGTCTCGCGGCAGGTGAACCAGCTCTTTCAGGCCATTGCCCGCTCCACCGATGCCCAGGCAGATGCATCTCAAACGGTGCGCCAGTTGATGCAGCAAATCGCCAACATTGCCGCCCAGACGGCGGCAGCCTCGCAGCAGGTGGCCAACTCTCTCCAGGCTACGGTGGCGGTTGCCCGTCAGTTGCAGACTTCTGTGTCCACCTTCAAGGTGGGGGAGGCGGTTTAGCATGGGGCCGAATCCCACTTCCCTCGACCCACGCGAGTGGCAGGTTAGGCTGCAGTTTTTGGACGAAGCCCAGGCTTACCTCGACACCCTGGAGGCAGGGGTGTTGGGCCTGGGATCCCAGAGTTTGGATCGCCCCCGTTTGGATCGCTTGCTGCGGGCTGCTCATTCCATCAAGGGCGGGGCGGCCATGATGGGCTTTCCGGTGCTTAGCGACTTGGCCCATCGCCTGGAAGATGGTTTCAAGATCTTGCAGGTGGATCCCCAAAAAGCCGACCCCGCAGTGGAGCGCAACCTCTTGGCGGCGTTGGATTGCATGCGCCAAATAGCCCAGCAGCACCGCCAGCAGCGGCTTTTGGACGAATCTTGGCTGGCAGAGCGGGTGCAGCCTCTTTTCGATCAATTGCGAGAGCAGTTGGGAGAGTTGCAGCCTGAGGACAACGTCCAAGTCCTGGCAGCAGAGGCCGGGGGCGATATGCGGGTGCTGCTGTTTGCAACCGAGGTGGAGGCCTGTCTGCAGCGGTTGGAAGGTGTGCTGGCCCACCCCGAGCAGCCCTGTTTGCGGGAGGAGTTTCTCATTGCTGCCCAAGAGCTGGGGGCGCTGGGGGAAATGTTGGATCTGCCTGCCTTTGCCACCCTGTGCGGCTCAGTAGTCCAAGCTCTGGAGACGCTGCCGCCAAATGCCAAGGAGCAGGTGTTGCCCGTTGCTCAGGCGGCTTTACAAGCTTGGCGACGCTCGCAGGCCCTGGTGCTGGTCGGTCAGGTCGCTCTTCTCCCCAGCTCCTGGGATCCGGCAGAGCCTCCAGTTTCCCCCCCGCCAGAAGCCCCTCCCCCTGCAATGGCAGGAGCCACCGAGCTGCCGGATTCGATTCCAGCCGGGGCCAAAAGCGCTGCCGAGATGCTACGGGTGCCGGCTCGCCCTCTGGAACAGTTGGGGGAGCTGTTGGGAGAGCTCATAGGGGAGCGCAACCGCTTAAACAGTCGCCTGCAACGGCTGCGGGAGCTGGTCAGCTTGTTCAAACGGCGGGTTCGCACTCTAGAAGAAACCAACAGCCGCCTGCGCAGCAGCTACGACCGCGTCGCTGCCACCGTGCCTGCTTCCGTGCTCTTGAAAAAAGAAGGGGATCCCGGCCTGACCTTGGCCGATACCTTTGACCTCTTGGAGATGGATCGCTATGGAGAGATGCACCTGCTGACCCAAGAGGTGATGGAAACCGTTGTGCAAATTGATGAGGTAACCCACGATATCGACACCACCCTGCAGGAGACCGAAGGCAGCGCCCGCCAGCTCAGCCGCCTCTCCAGGCAAATGCAAACCCGTCTCGACCAGGTGCGCATGCAGCCTCTATCGGATTTGACGGATCGCTTCCCCAGAGCGCTGCGGGAGCTGAGCTTAGCCCATGGCAAGCCCGTGGAGCTGCGGGTCTTGGGGGGATCCACCCTAATCGAGCGCTCGATTTTGGAGGCCTTGGCGGATCCCTTGTTGCACTTGGTGCGCAACGCCTTTGACCACGGCATCGAGGCTCCAGACACCCGCCTGGCCCAGGGCAAGCCGGCCAAGGGCCTCATCGAAATTGCCGCCAGCCAACGGGGCAACCGCACTCTGATCACGGTGCGAGACGATGGGGCAGGGATCTGTCTGGATAAAATCCGGGCCCGCGCCTTGCAGATAGGGTTTTCCGCTGCCGACCTGGCTGAGGCCAGCTCCCAGGAGCTGCTGGAGTTGATCTTCCAGCCGGGCTTCAGCACCGCCGAGCGAGTCAGCGAGCTATCTGGACGGGGAGTGGGTCTAGACGTGGTACGCACCAACCTGCAACGAATTGGCGGCCAGGTGCAGGTGGAATCTTGGCCGGGACGGGGCACGCTGTTTACCCTCACTCTGCCCGTTTCTTTGAGCGTCACCCGCGTGCTGCTGACAGAATGCCAGGGGTTGATGTTGGCTTTTCCGGCCAACGCAGTGGAAGAATTGCTTATCCCCCCGCAGTTGCCTGCCGATTCCTTTCTCTGGGAAGGGGAGCAGATCCCTTTAATTCCTGTGGGCCACTGGTTTCGCTTCGCGCGCTGGCAGCCTCGCCGGGAAATTGACGAGACCCCCCTTCTCGACCGACCTGTGGTGCTGCTGGTGGTAGAAGACAACCGGCCCTATGGCCTGTTGGTGGATCGCTTTTGGCGGGAGCAAGAGGTAACTCTGCGCCCGGTGGAGGGAGGTCTGCCTCTGCCGTCGGGATTCTCCGGCTGTACGGTTTTGGCCGATGGGCGAATCGCTCTTTTCGTGGATCCGCCTGCCCTCTTGAGCTGGCTGCTCGCCCAGCGGGATCAGCCCTGTCAGTCGGCAAGGGATCCCCTTCCCCAGCCCAGGTTTGCCGCCCAGCCCACCCTGCTGGTGGTGGAAGATTCGGTCAACGTGCGCCGCTTCTTGGCCATGACCCTAGAAAGAGCAGGGTTCCGGGTTGAACAGGCTCGCGACGGACAAGAGGCCCTCGAGCACTTGCAGAGAGGAATTCCCATCCGAGCGGTGATTACCGACATTGAAATGCCGCGGCTGGATGGCTTTGGCTTGCTGGCCCAGATTCGTGCCCACCCCCTGTATGACCAGCTTCCCGTGGTCATGCTCACCTCCCGCAGTGGCGAGAAACACCGCCAACTGGCCCAGCGGCTGGGAGCCAGCGCCTACCTCTCCAAGCCCTTCCAGGAACAGGAGCTGATCCAAAAGCTGCGGCAACTGCTGCAACCAGCCTCTTCGGCACCTTCCACCGGCGTTTTGATGGCGAGGTAGTCCATGCCCCTGCTTTCCCCTCTGCGCCTGCGTCGTCTGGCTCGGCAAGAACAACTGAGAAACCGGCAGACCTTGATTACTTTCCAACTGGGCTCCTACTGCTTCGGCCTCCCTGTTGATCGGGCGCGGCGAGTTTTTAGCTGGGCAGAGTTTCAGCTTGCTCAGGAGGGCGGCCCCCAGCTTTTGGATACCGGTCGTTTGTTGCTGGGCCGAGGGATCCCTTTTCAACCGGAAGGGGTTATTCTGTTGCAGCCAGGCAGTTCTGAGGACGGATTGTCCGACCAGATCGACAACCCAGAAACAGGGGCTCTGCCCATTCCCACTCAGCCCCTCCTGCGCCGTCTGCCCTCTTCCCAGTTGCAGCCTCTCCCCAGCCGCTATGCAGCTCAGGCCCGCCAACGGGGTATTGTGCAGTGGATCCCGCCAGCCGAAGGCCAGCTCCCCCTGTTGGTGTTCGACCCTCATCTCTGGCCTGCCTGTTCTTGAGAAGGGAGAGGGGGCAGTTGCAGCTCTGGATTCTCCACGCGGGTTAGCTCCCAGCGAAAGGGCTCCCCACCCCGTCGCTGCCAATTCAATTGGAAGGGTTGCTCCAAGGCGTTCACCTGATCCCGCGTCAGGTTGGCCAAGGGGCCGCCGGAGCCCTCGATAACAAACCAGAGGGTGGCCCGTCCTTGGCGACTGGGATCCCCTAGGTCGAGCTGCACCTGCAGCGCTTGGGGTTGGAGGCGCAAGCGAAAAAATTGCCCGAAGATCTCGCGGCTGTAGGCCAGCGCCCGCTGCTTGTTCAGGCCCCAACCATCGCTATAGGCCTCAGATACCAACATCTCCACCTGATCCCAGTTGCGCTGCTCCACCGCCCGCAGCAATCTCTCCGTGTGGACGCGGATTTGTCGCTCAGGCCGCCCGTATTGCCAAAAGGCTCCCACCCCGATAGCCAAGACGACGGATCCCACCACCCCCCAGCGCAGCCAGGGGGGAAGGGGTGAAGAGGGGGAATGGAGAGAGGCAGACAAGGGATCCCTCTTGGGCAGTAGGGGGATTGCTCCCTCTAGCCTACGGGATCCACATGTGAGAAGATCAAAGTCCCATCCCCAAATCTGTGCAGCCTTTGCCAGGCACAGCACGCCCCCGAAGTTTAGCCAACCGGTCATGACCAAGTCCACCGATCGCCTGCTGCTGGAGTTTGAGCAGCCTGTTGCCGCCCTGGAGCAACGAATTCAAGAAATTCGGGCCTTGGCCGAAGAAAACGACATCGACGCCTCTGAGCAGATTCGCCAACTAGAGGCCAAAGCCGAAGAGCTGCGCCGCGAGATCTTCAGCCAGCTCACCCCCGTAGAACGGCTGCAGGTGGCCCGCCATCCCCGCCGCCCCACCACCCTGGATTACGTACAGACCATCTGTGACGACTGGTTTGAGCTGCACGGGGATCGCCACGGCCAAGACGATCCGGCCATCGTCGGCGGCCTGGCCAAACTGGGGGATCAGCCGGTGATGATCCTCGGCCACCAAAAAGGCCGCGACACCAAAGACAACATCCACCGCAACTTCGGCATGCCCAACCCCGCCGGCTACCGCAAAGCCCTGCGGCTGATGGAACATGCCCACCGCTTCGGCCTGCCCCTATTGACCTTTATCGACACGCCGGGGGCCTACCCAGGGGTTAAGGCAGAAGCCGAGGGCCAGGGGGAAGCGATCGCCACCAACCTGCAGACCCTGTTTCGGCTGGAGATCCCCATCATCTGCACCGTCATCGGCGAAGGGGGATCCGGGGGGGCTTTGGCCATTGGCATTGGGGATCGCATCTTGATGTTTGAGCACGCCGTCTATTCGGTGATCTCGCCGGAAGGCTGTGCGGCCATCCTTTGGAAAGATGCCAAGAAAGCGCCGCAAGCAGCGGCAGCCCTGCGCATTACCGCCCAAGACCTGCTGCAGCTAGAGGTCATTGACGAGATCTTGCCGGAGCCGGTTGGCGGCGCCCACCGCGCCCCCCTGGAAGCTGCCCAGACGCTGAAAGAAGCTCTCCTGCGGCATCTCAAGGAGCTATCTGCTCTGAGCGGGCGGGAGCTGCGGGAGGAGCGCTACCAGAAGTTTCGCCGCATGGGGGCCTTTCTGGAGCTGGCTCAAGAGAGCTAGACCGGATCCCTACCAGGTGACCCGATCCCGCAGTTGCTCAATCCGGGCCGGCCCGATGCCCTTGACCCGCTGTAGATCTTCCAAGGAGGAAAAGGGACGGGCCTCGATGATGCGCTGCGCCAGGGCCGGGCCAATGCCGGGCAACTGCTGCAGCTCTGCTGCGGTGGCGGTGTTTAAGTTCACGCGGGAAGCTTGCGGGGTAGCCGGCTGGGAAGGGGATCCCCTGTCAGGAACGGAGATCACCTCGACTTCCAGCAGCTCCGGCTCTGCTTCAGATGAGGAGAGGGCGACGGGGACAGGGCTGGGGCAGAGGCGGGCTCTCTCTTCCGCCTGTTGCTGCAGGCGGCGGCTGGGGCCAAAGCGGGCCTCGGCAATGAGCCGCTCGAACTCGCGCACAAAGTGATCCACCACCCGCTCATTACGGATGATCAAAAGGTTTTCGTCGTTGATGTGGTTGGCCGCCATTGACCAGTTGTGGGATCCGGTGATCACCGTGGCCTGAGGAGTGCCGGGATCGACGATGGCGAACTTGTGGTGCAGCTTGTCTCCCGGGGCGAGGTTGGGCACGCCCACGGATGAAGCGGGCACTGTCCAAGGCAGGCGGGCCGCGTCCACCCGGCAGTTTTCGTCCGGGAGCAGCAGCCCCCACATCTCCAGGGTGCGGCTGTAGTCGCGAAAGGCAAAGCCGGGATCGAACACGCCGCGGATCAGCACGTTGCGCTCCTGGCGCAGTTGCCTGAGCTGGTTGGCAATGCCTGAGTCCGTAAAGACGAACAGGGCCAGATCCACCTGCTGCTGCGCTTGGGCCAGGGTGGCCGCGATGATGCCGTTGGAAGTGGCCTCGTAGGGCAGGGAGCGGCTGCTGGGAGAAAAATGTACCCCCACGATGGCATCGCCAAGGTAAACCGTCTCCAGGGGACGCTTGAGCTTTTGCACCCCGAAGCGGCTGTCGGGCAACCCTCCCGGCCCATCTCCCCACATGAGGTTGAACTCCTCGGTGTAGAGGCGAGCCAGCTCGGGGCTATCCAGCAGCAGCAGGTGGTTGGCGTTGCCCACACTGCCGGGGGCATCGAAATCCCCGTGGATATCGGAGAGGGTAAAATTGGCCGATCCGGTCAGCACCCGCTGCCCGTCGATAATCACAAACTTGTGGTGCATCAGGCCGCTGCCCTTGGAGCCGTCGGCGGTGTCGTCCAGCCAGGGCACCTGCCCCCCATCGAGCAGGGCATAGACATCCCGCGTGGCGATCTCTTCTGGGGAGAGGCGCCCATCCCGGTTCACATCCACCAAGTTGCGGTACTCCTCGTACTTGCGGCGGCTGCGCTCGTCCAACGCCCGCACTTCGGCAGGGGTGAGCTGGTGCCAGGCCCGCACATAGGTATTTTCGGTAATCACCCGCACCGGGATCCCGGCCTGGCGCCGCTCGGCCAGGGCCTGGGCAATCAGGGGCAGGTTCAACTCTTGCACCGCCACATCCAGCGACTGCTGGGCGGAGCGGATCTGGGAGAGGATCAGCTCCTCCAGGTTGTAGCCGTAGCGATAGACCTGGCGATAGGGATCCCGATAGGTGCTCTCGCGGCTTTGGTTGAACGCCACCCGGATGCGGGGGTGCTGCGGCAGAGGGGCCAGGGTGGGCAGCTCTGGCTCTTGGGGATAAGGCCGAGGTCGGGGGCCCACCCAGTAGCCAATGGCCACCAGGAGCAGCAGCAGGGCAGCCCAGGGCAGCCAACGACGCAGTTGCCGCCGCCAAGATGGGATCCCGATCCCGTTCATCCCCTTTCTCCCCTCCAGCAACCACACCCAGAATACCGAACTTTACCGTAGCCACTTCTACGCAAAAGTGACCCCTGCTCTGCTCTAGGGCCACCCGTGCGAGAACGGCTTTTGACCCTAAGATGGAGACGAATGTTTTGAGTTATTAACTTTTGTTATGAATCGCAAAGCCCTCACCCTTGGACTGACGGCGGCCACCTGCTTGGCCTTGGTCGGTTGTGACAGTTCCAGCAACGATACAGCCATTGCCCTGCCGACGCCCACTCCGACTCTCTCTCCCAGCCCTACGCCGCTGCCCAATATCGTCGCCGTTGCCGCTGCTAACCCTAACTTCAGTACCTTGGTGACGGCCCTGCAGGCAGCGGGCTTGGTGGGGGCTTTGCAGCAAGAAGGCCCCTTCACGGTCTTTGCTCCCACCAATGCTGCCTTTGCCGCTTTGCTCCCTGGCACGGTGGAAGCCTTGCTGCGGCCTGAGAACCGGGCAGAGCTGGTGCGCATTCTCACCTACCACGTGGTTCCCGGCTTGGCCCCCTCCAGCGCCCTCAGATCCGGCCAGCAGGTGACGACTTTGCAGGGATCCCCTGTCACTGTCACCCTTCTTGAGGGCGGACGGATTCGCATCAACAACGCCAACGTGATCACCGCGGATATTCAAGCTGCCAACGGCATCATCCACGTCATCGACACCGTCTTGATCCCACCTCGCTAAGGCTTCAGGCATTATTAAGAAAGAAGATCAAGTCCGGCAGTGATTGGGAGGCCCAGCGTGGAACGGCCCAAGTGGGTAGCCATTATGACGGGAGCTTTGGCCATTGCCCTGGGGGTGGGCTATTTGTTGTTGGTGCAGCTATTGGACTACCGGGGGGGCGAGTTTTTGCCAGCGCCGCTGGAGCCGCCGGCGGTTTTGCCAGGGATCCCTGGCCTTTTTGGCCACTTGGGCTGAGGGCGATCTCGATTGGCGTTTTCTGTCTTCAGCTTCTGGTTTTGCCGGTGGGTAGCTGTTCCTAAACAAAGCTTCTTGCAAAAACTGTATGCCCAGCTGCAGCTAGCCCTATGCTAGAGAAGCGGCTGCGGAGCCCGCTTGCGCCGGGGTTGCCAGCGGAGAGGGTTCAGCCGTCCTAAATTCGCGAACGCTTCTCTCGCCTTTGCAGATCTCTAGACTAGATAGATCTTCAGGGTTTGCCTGGGGATCAGGATCTGTTCCCGATTGGGCATTTGGGCAAGCTGTGGGTTGGCATGGTGTTGTCGCGCTCCACTTGGCTGTGGTTGTTGACGGGGCTGGGCTTGGCGGCTCTCAGCCAATACCTGCAATGGGTTGAGGGCATCTACAGCTTTGTGGCTCCCTATTCGGTGCCGCTGGCGGATCTGGCGGTGGCCGGCATCCTGGGCGGAACAGTGGCGGCAGGGCTGGTGGCACGCCATTGGTGGCAACAGGTTCGCCGACCGCAACAGGATCCCACCCCAGCGGCCAAGCCGCGGCGGCGGGTTAAGTTGACGCGGGATCAGGTGCAAGCAGATCTGCAGGATGTCGATCGCCTTATCCAGAAGCTGCAGGACGACATTAGCCGTCGCGCCTTGCAGGCCAAGGCGCGGGAGATCGATCGACGGCTGGCCCAGGAAGAATTGCACCTGGTGGTGTTCGGCACCGCTTCTGCCGGCAAAACCTCTCTCATCAACGCTCTGCTGGGGCAGCCTGTGGGGGAAACCGCTCCCACCCTGGGCACCACCCAGCAGGGATCCATTCACACCTATCAACTGGAGGGCTGGAGTGGCCCCATCTCCCTCACCGATACCCCTGGCCTGCTGACCATCGGCGGCGCCGGCGAGGCGGAGGCCCGCGCCCTGGCCCAGAAGGCGGATCTGTTGATTTTGGTGGTGGCCGGGGATCTGCTGGCCTCAGAATATGCCGAGCTGCTCGAGCTGGCCCGGCTGGGGAAATCCACCATCCTGGCCCTTAACAAGACGGATCAGATGTTGCCGGAGGAGGTGGAGATCATCTTGGCCCACCTGCGCCAGCGCACCGCCGGCGTCATTCCCCCTGAGCAGGTGGTGGCCATTGCCGCCGACCCGGAGCCCTTGAAGGTTCGCTACTGCTTCCCCGATGGCTCCAGACAAGAAACCTGGGAGCCGCAGCCCCCCGATACAGGCGCCCTGGTCCAGCAGATGGCCCGCCTGCTGCAGCAAAAGGGATCCCATCTGCGCCTGGCCAACGCCCTGTTGCAAACCCAAACCTTGAGCGAGGCCGTCCAACAGGCCCTGCGGGAAGAGCGCTACCACCAGGGTCGCCAGATCGTGGAGCGGATGCAGTGGGCCACCGCTGCTGCCCTGGCCGTGACCCCCCTTCCGGCTTTGGATATGCTGGCGGGGGTGGTCATCCAGGCGCGCATGATCGGGGAGCTGCATCAGGTGTTCGATCGCCCCATCACCCTGCAGCAGGCTCAACAAATGGCCCACAGCCTGGCGCAAATGATCGTGCAGCTTGGGGGACTGGAGCTGGCCACCCAGGCCCTGGGCTCTGCCCTCAAAGCCAGTCCCTGGATGCTCATGGGGATCCCGCTGCAGGCGGCCAGCGGAGCCTATCTGACGCGGGTGGCGGGGCTGAGCTACCTGGAGTGGCTGCAATCGGGGGATCCCTGGCAAGAGGAGCTCCTGCAAGAGCGGCTCAAGCAGCAGCTTCACAGCCGTTATCCGCTGGCCTTTCTCAAGCAATTGGCTCGCCAAGCCCACTCCAGCAGCTAGCCGAACAGCCCAAGCTCAGCTAGGGCCATTTCAAAAGCAAAAAACCCGTCGCTAGCCCAAAGCAACCCCCTCGGCGGCATGGCCATTCGCCGGCAACTGGTTGAGATCCAACTGCCAAAGCTGAAATTGCTGCGGCTTCCCGGCCTTGGGCACTTGCAGCCAGACCAGTCCCCTTTGCCCCACCTGCAACACCTCGGATCCGACGGGCACGGCCACCTGGGCCAAGGGATACCCCCCCTCGCTATACAGCCAGAGGGAAGAGAACTCCTCCCCCTCGCGACACAGGAGCAGCACGCCCCAAGGGGCCTTGGCCATTTGCAGGGGCCACCCCTTCAAAAACCAGCGGCGCAGCCGCAGCGGGTTGACCTGCACCGAGCAAAGGTGGGGGCAGCATCCCTGGCCTCCTCCATCCCCGCCGGCAAAAAGCAGCCGCTCCCCCAAGCTGAGCACTCTCCCCCTGGGATCCAGGGGTAGGCGATAGCGCAGCGGCTGGGAGCCCGTCTGCGGAGGCCAGGCCGCCGGATAGGGCAACACAGTCATTTCCACCCACTGCCGCCCCAATCCCGCCAACAGCACCAGATGCTCCGAGAGAGCCAGCAAGCGGAGCAGGGATCCCGTTGGCACCTGCCAAGGCCAGCGAAAGTAGCAGTGGAACTCCGGAAAAGGTTGAGCTACGGTTGGCCCAGCCGGCAGCCATTGCACTGCCCCAATTTCTTTGGCAGTGGCCCAGACCAACTCCTGCCGCTCCGCCAGCCAGGTGGCTCGCCAATCCTCCGCAAAACTCAGCAAGGTACGGACGCGCGCGGGACTCAGGTGCAAAAGGTTGCTTTTGGAAAAAGCCAAAGCCTCCGGGAAGCTCGGCAAGGGCAGCACTTGCTGCAACGGTTCGGCCAAGGAGAAACAGGCCAGAGGCGGCGCTCCTGAGGCAAGGGTCTGCAGATCCAGCCACTCCAGCCGCTGAGGGGTTACCCGCAGCAGCAGCGGGGATCGGGAGCCGCTCGGATCTTCACAGATGCAGAACTTTTGCTCAGGCAGGGACTCCATCCCGCCCTCGCCAACAAAACCCGGATCCGGCAGATCCCAGACCTGCAGGCCGGGAGGTGACCGCCTGGACAGGCGAGGGCCGACCCAACAACCGGCTGGCTCCTGCCACTCCCGGGCAAAGGTTGCCAGGGCCGAACGCATCTGGGCCGCGGTGCGAAACCGCCGCAGGGGCAACTTGCGCAACGTGATCTCCAGCAGTTCCTGCAGCGGGGCCGGGATCCCTTCCGGACAGACAAACGGCTGGTTGAGGTGGGCGTGCATCAACTGGCTGGGGGAGCCGGAAAAGGGTCGCCGGCCCGTCAACAGCTCCAGGAGGATGATCCCCACCGCGTAGAGGTCAGAAGCGGGGCTGAACTGGCCGTAGAACCGCTCTGGCGCCATGTAGGCGGGGGAGCCGGTGGCAGAGATCTCGCCGGGAGCAGGCTGGGGGTGACGAGCGATGCCAAAGTCCGTCAGCTTCAGTTGCCAACCCTGGGGCGTGGGCTTGAGCAAGATATTCTCTGGCTTGACATCGCAGTGGATTACCCCCTGTCGATGGGCATGATCCAAGCCGGCCAAGATCTGATCCACAAAGCCCAAAACCTGCTTGACCGGCAGCCACAGCCCCCGCTCCACCTGGTCGATCAGCTCCCGCAGCGTGCCCCCTTCGCAGTACTCCAACACCAAATAGCGCCCCTCACGGGCATGTTCGAGGGCGTAGCAGCGGGTGATGTTGGGGTGGTTCAATGTCAGCAGGTAGCGCAGCTCCCGCAGCAGGTTGGGGGTGGGAAAGCGCTCTGCCGGCAGCTCCTTGAGGGCCACCAGATCCCCCCCGTGGCGGGGCCGGGCACAGAACACGCGCCCATACTGCCCTTGGCCGGCCAAACCCAAAATTTGGTAGCTGTCGTGAATCGACTTGGTGGTACGGGTGCGTCGGGACACGGCCCCAGGGGAATCCATACCGGCACTTTGTATCGTTATATCCCCTGCCCGCTCTCTTCTTGTCCTAATCTCGGCACGGGAACGCTGGACACCTAGGCACCTTTGCCGACAGGGCTGCTCCCCCTGCACCCCCCAACAGAGAGCTTAGGAGCCGGTTAACTGCTTGAGCAGCTCCGCCGCGTGAGCCTCCACCTTGACCTTGGTGATGATGGCCTCGATCTTCCCCTCCGGATCGATGACAAAGGTGGTGCGGTGAATGCCGTTATAGACTTTGCCCATGAACTTTTTCGGGCCATAGACGCCGTAGGCGCTGGCCACCTTGGCCCCCTCGTCCACCAGCAGCGGAAAGGGAAGCTGCAGTTTTTGGGCAAACTTTTGGTGGGAACGGGCGTCGTCGGCGCTCACCCCCAAGACGTGGATCCCGTGCGCCTGATACTCGGCGTAGGCATCGCGAAAGCCACAGGCTTCTCGGGTGCAGCCGGGAGTGTTGTCCCGCGGGTAGAAGTAGAGCACCACCCGCCGGCCCCGCAGCTGGCTCAGGCTGACCAAATTGCCCTCGGCATCGGGCAGGGTAAACTCCGGCGCCGGATCCCCAACAGCAAGAGCCATAGACGGGATCCCTCCTCAGGTGGATTTTTTGGGGGAGAGGATCATCGTGATGTTTCGCCCTTCCTTTTGGGGGGGCTGCTGCATTTCCGCCACGCCTTCTAGGTCTTTGAACAAGCGCTGCAGCAACTCTTCCCCCAACTCGGCGTGCTGGGCCTCGCGACCGCGAAACATCACCGTGGCTTTTACCTTGTCTCCATCCCCCAAAAACTGCTGAGCGCTGCGCAGGCGGACGTGGTAGTCGTGCTCGCCGATGTTGTAGCGAAACTTCACTTCCTTGATCTCGGCGGTGTGTTGTTTTTTGCGGGCCTCCCGTTCTTTTTTCTCCTTCTCAAACTTGAACTTGCCGTAGTCCATGATGCGGCAGACGGGAGGATCCGCCTTGTCGCTGACCAAGACCAAGTCCAGATCTTTTTCTTCGGCCAGGCGCAGGGCTTCGCGCGGGCTCATGATCCCCAACTGGGTGCCATCGGTGTCGATGAGGCGAATTTTGGGGAAGCGGATGCGCTCGTTGATGGCCGGCAGCTCTGCGCGCTGCTTGCGGGGCAAGCGGTCAAGTGGACGTTCTACGGACAAGTTTTCCTCTCTGTGAACAACAACCTAGATGGTAGTACTCAGAGAATAGCAGCCTCTTTTGCGCCGTTGCTGGCCGACGGACTTGCACCCCCAAGTGGTCTATCGGCCAGGAGGGCAAGGCATGCTGCACCTATACTAGCCGGCATTTTTTGTTTTCTTCTAGGGGTTCGCCGACCCACTGGAAGGAAGAAGGATGCTGGATTGGGGCAGCAACCGCGGTAGGATAACCAAAGTGGCGCTCCTGCCGGTGAGAGGGCAGGGGGGGGCTTGTTTTCCGGTTAGCAGGGAGGGCAAAAGTGGTGCAGCTCGGTTTAACGGAACGGGAACTGAAAGAGTTGGCCCAAAAGTCGGTGCAACTGATCCTGAGCCCGCGAGAAGGAGATAGCGAGGCGCTGGCTCAGTACAAAGCCTCGGCCGAATTCCGGGCAGGAGTTCATCTGGCCTGCGCGGCCATGGTGCTCGTCTTGGCGGAAAACAACGAGCGGATTAGCCAGCAGTTGGCTGCTCTCCAGGAAAAGGGATCCCTACCTCTACAGGAACCTTCCCAAAAACCTGCCAGCTAGAGCTGTGCCATGGTTCCAGAGACAGACCCACTGCAAGTGCGCAGCGAGCGGGACGCGATGGGGGAGCGGCAACTGCCGCAGTCGGTGTACTACGGCATCCAAACCGCCCGCGCCCTGGAGAATTTTCCCATCAGCGGCCTCAAGCCGCTGCCGGAGTACGTGGAGGCCTGCGTGCTCATCAAAAAAGCGGCGGCGGAGGTCAACGGCGAGCTGGGCTGCATTCCCCCCGACGTGGCCAAGGCCATTGTCCAAGCGGCAGACGAGATCCTCCAGGGATCCCTGCGGGATCAGTTTGTGGTGGATGTGTACCAGGCCGGGGCGGGCACCTCCCACCACATGAACGTCAATGAGGTGTTGGCCAACCGCGCCCTGGAGATCCTGGGAGAGCCCAAGGGGCGCTACGAGCGGGTCAGCCCCAACGACCATGTCAACTACGGCCAATCCACCAACGACGTCATCCCCACCGCCATTCGCCTGGCGGCCCTGCTGCGGGTGCGGCGGGATCTTTTGGGCACGCTGGACAACCTGGTGGCGGCGCTGGAGCAGAAAGCACAGGAGTTCCACGGCATTCTCAAGGCGGGCCGCACCCATTTGCAGGATGCTGTCCCCATAAGGCTGGGAGATAGCTTCGGCGCCTATGCGGCCATCTTTGCCCAGCACCGCCGCTGGATCGAGGAGGCCAGCCAGGCTCTGGGCAGCTTGGGGCTGGGGGGCAGCGCCGTCGGCACCGGCCTCAATACCCATCCCCAGTACCGGCAAAAGGTGGTGCAACGGCTGGCAGAGTACACCCAGTTGCCCCTTACCCCGGCCCCCCATCCCATGGCGGCGATGCAGAGCATGGCCCCCTTTGTGCACCTGTCGGGATCCCTGCGCAACCTGGCCCAAGATGCCATCAAAATGGCCAACGACCTACGCCTGATGGATTCCGGCCCCAAGACTGGCCTCAAAGAGATCCAACTGCCGCCGGTACAGCCCGGCTCCTCCATCATGCCCGGCAAGTACAACCCGGTGATGGCCGAGATGCTGAACATGGTCTGCTTTCAGGTGATCGGCCTGGACACCGCCATTCTCCTCGCCGCCCAGGCAGGCCAATTTGAGCTCAACGCGATGATGCCGCTGATTGCCTATAACCTCCTGCATAGCTTGCAGATCCTCAACAACAGCCTGCGCGTCTTTACCGAGCGCTGCGTCCGCGGCATCACCGCCCAGGCGGATCGCTGCCGCAGCTATGCTGAGGGGACGCTGGCTTTGGTGACTGCCCTCAATCCCTACATTGGCTACCTGCAGGCGGCAGAGGTGGCTAAGATCTCCCTGGAAACCGGCAAGCCCATCCGCCAGATCGTGTTGGAGCGCAACTTGATGAGCCCGGAACAGGTGGCCAAGGCGTTGAATCTGGAGGCGATGAGCCAGATGCGCTCTTAGCCCCTCCGCGAAAAGGGCAATTAGCCCTCTCGCCTGCCCCTTCCCCCTAGACTAAGTAAGACTCTCCTTTGCCAAGGCAGGCCATGACCGGAGAACGACTGAGCTTGCGGACGAAGCTGGCCTATGGGGTGGGGGATCTGGGCACGGGCATGACGGCCAGTATCCTCATTTTTTTCCTGCTGCCCTTTCTCACCAACACCGTCGGCATGGCAGCAGGCTTGGCCGGCAGCATCTCCGCCCTCACCCGCTTTTGGGATGCCATCAACGATCCCATCATCGGCCTCCTCAGCGACCGCACTCGCAGCCGTTGGGGTCGCCGCCGCCCCTGGCTCCTGTTTTCAGCCATCCCTTTTGGCCTAACCTTCGTAGCGCAGTGGTGGATCCCTTTTCCCGGTCGAACTGGGCTTCTGTTTGCCTACTACCTGGCGGTGTCGCTGCTGTTTAACGCCTTCTACTCGGCTGCCAACATCCCCTATGCCTCCCTGACGGCGGAGCTGACCCAGGATTACGACGAGCGCACCCAGCTTAACCAATTCCGCTTTGCTTTCTCGGTGGGGGGCAGCATGGTTGCAGTGGCCACCTTTCCCCTCTTGGTTAACCTGCTGCCGGATCGAGCTAGTGGGCATTTGCTGGCAGGGAGCTGTTTTGGGGTAATCTCCACTCTGCCTCTAGTGCTCTGCTTTTGGGGGGTGCGGGAACGGCATCAGTCCTGGCGGGATCCGCTGCCTTTGCTCCAGCAGTTGGGGGTGGCCCTCAGCAACCGCCCCTATCTATTTGTAAGCGGCATCTACCTATGTTCCTGGCTGGCATTTCAGTTTACGGCCACCATCATCCCCTACTTCATCGTTTTCTGGATGGACTTGCCCGAGGTGTGGATTTCCCTGGTGGTGCTGGCGGTTCAGAGCGTTGCCGTGCTGACCCTGTTTGCCTGGACGCGACTGAGCGCCCGGCTAGGCAAGCGCGCCATGTACCTGATCGGGGCGGGGTTCTGGTTGATCGCGCAGGCAGGCCTGTTCTTCCTACAGCCCGGCCAGGAGCAGCTCATGATTGCGCTGGCGTTGTTGGCAGGAGCAGGGGTTTCAGCCACGGCCTACCTTGGCCCCTGGTCGATGTTGCCAGATGTCATTGACCTGGACGAGCTGCAAACCGGGGAGCGGCGGGAAGGGATCTTCTATGCCTTGATGGTGTTCCTGCAAAAAGTAGGCCTGGGGCTGGGGCTGTTTTTCCTGGGGCAAGTTCTAGATTGGGCTGGCTTTATCCCTTCGGTAGCTGGAGAGCCTCTTCCTTCCCAGCCCGAATCAGCCTTGCTGGCCATCCGCCTCGCCATCGGCCCCCTGCCGGCAGTGGCTTTAATCGGTGGGATCCTGCTGGTGTGGCTGTACCCCATCACCCGGCAGCGCCACCGGCAGATCCTAAGGGAATTGGAGGCAAGACGAGCGGGAGCTGCTCCTGAGGGATCCCCTTAGACAGGGGGCCGCTTCCCGTCTGTCAGTTGAGGATGATGCGCAAGCCACTGCCGGAGGGCTGCACCGGCTCGGAGTTGGGCAGAATCCGCAGGCCGCTGCCGGAAGGCTGGATCACAGGGTTGTCAGTATTGACGAAGAAGGTGTTGGAGCGGCCATCCCGCTCGTAGACCACCACGTCGTTGGGGTTGAACTGGGAGCGGCAGATGATGGGAGAGTTGTCGGCAGCGGTGGCGGCGCTGCAGCGGTAGCCAGGGGCAGAGACCACTTGGCCCTCTGCATCGAGGGAAAAAGGAACTCCCCCAGGCGGGATCGGAGCCAAGAGCGGCTGGTCGGGGTTGAGGATGACCGAGCCACCGGTGCTGGGTTCGACCAGGATCCCGCGCCCGTCGATGACGATCCGCTGGGCTTGTGCAGGGACGACCGCCCCCAAGAGCAGAGCCAGGCTCAGGCTGAGTTGGAGGGGAATAGACAGCTTCATCGGATATCTCCTTTGGCCCAGGGCCATCCCACTTTTTGGGATCCATCGGCCATCCCCGATGGGATCCTGACTTGATCTTGGCCCAGGCAGAGGGAGCACCCCAGGGCGGAAGCCGTCACCTCGGTTGCCAGGATGGGCACTTTGGCCTCGGCTCGACTACCCCAGCCCCAAGCGGCCCAGCGCCAGCCCCACCACCAGCATGCCCAACACCAGAAAAGGCTGAGCGCTGGCCTGGTATTTGACGTCGTTGTTGAGGGGATCCCGCAGCAGGTACATGTCTTGGAAGGTGATCTGCGGGATAATCAGCAGCACCAAAATTGCGGCGTAGAGCTTTAGGCCAGCTCCCAGCAAAAACGAGGCCATGCCGAACTGAAACAGGTCGATCATCAGCGCCGCGATCCAGGCCGCCCCCATCGCCCCAAACATCACCGGCAAGGAGGCGAGGCCAAATTGTCTATCCCCCTCCATGCTTTTGAAATCGTTGACCACGGCGATCCCCAGGCCGGCCAAGCTGTAGATCAGGGTCAGAATGCAGATTGTCCAGTTCAGCTCGCCAAAGAGGGCATGTCCCGTCCACCAGGGCAGGGCGATGTAGCTGGCCCCCAGGGCGTAGTTCCCCAGCCAGCCGTTGCGCTTTAGTTTCAGGGGCGGCGCCGAGTAGATGTAGGCAATTAGGGCTCCCGCCAGGGCAATGCAGGTGATCACCGGAAAGTCGTGGCCGGTGTACCAATCCAGGGCATAGGCCAACGCCAGCCCCAGGATCAGCAGCACCCAGATTTGGATGACCACCCGCCGCAGGGAGATGGC
Source organism: Synechococcus sp. RC10B2 (assembly GCF_047502635.1). Classification (NCBI taxonomy): domain Bacteria; kingdom Bacillati; phylum Cyanobacteriota; class Cyanophyceae; order Synechococcales; family Synechococcaceae; genus Synechococcus; species Synechococcus sp. RC10B2. Next base: position 51,358 of record NZ_JANSHO010000006.1, on the reverse strand, counting down.
CCCGGAAGGGATGGGGCGATAGGGCTCGTTGATGGCGTCGATGTCGCGGTCGTAGTATTCGTTCAGGGTCTGGGTGTAGCCCGTCATCAAGGGGCCGGCCAGGATCATGCCCACCAAGATGAGGGCCACGTTTTCCCAAGTCCAGGTGAAGTGGCCGGAGGAGGCCGCTCCCGGAATCAGGCCCCACACCAGCGGGATCCAGGTCACGGGCTTCATCAGTTGCAGGTGGACTTGCCAAACGGAGCGAGACTCCACCTCTGCCCCTTTCATGCCCAAGAGTTGGCGGACACGCCGGGCGGCGGATCCCTTGTCGGCTTCAGGAGCCGGGGCGGTTTCTGCGCCAGGACCCACAGCAGGGGCCATTTCGTCTGCCGTCGGCGCCCAAGATGGCTCTTGAGAGGTGCTTTCGCTCATGGTGGGGTGCGCAATCAAACTTCAACAACGGGGATACCCACCCCCATTCTGAGGCATCTTCCCACATTCCTCAAAACTTTCCTCTACACAATCTGCGCTGCCACGAATAGGGAGTGGTGCTGGGCCGGGATCCGCTCTTTCTCGGCTGCCGGGATCACCAGGGGGGGCTGTCGGGTATAGTTGACGGGATCCCGGAACCAAGGTCGGCTGTAAGTGTTGTAGAGGAGGGGCCGGGGAGCAGCAGAACGATTGGGCCGGCCCAGGTGAATCAAGCGGTAGTCGAACAGCAGGCAGGATCCCTTGGCCAGCGGCGGATCGACAAAGGGCATCTGCCGGGCCAGCTCGGTGTAGTGGGCCTCGAAAACAGCGTGGCTGCCAGGCCAGAGGCGGGTCATGCCGTTCTCTTCGTTGACCTCCACCAGCGGGATAAGCAAATTCAGGGCATAGCAGGGGACGATGGCATCTAGAATTGCGTCGCCGAAGAGGTGGGAGAGATCCCGGTGAACCTGTTGATCGGCGGATCCCGGCAGAGAAACTACCACCCCCAGCCCGCTCAGGATCAGGCTTGATCCCAAGATTCGCTGCAAGATAGGCAGGATTAAGGGATGGGCATAGAGCAGGGGATCGTTAAAGGGCCCCTCCAGGCGCACCGTCACCATCACTCGTCGATTGCCCACCAACAGGGCGTCGGGGTGGTTTTCGTGGGTGCAGTAGCGGCTGTAGGTGGTCAGAAAGCTACTGTGTAGCTTGTCGATGAGCGCCGTGGGGAAGATCTCCGGCAGCACCAGGTAGCCCTCGGTGGAAAACAGGTGAAACGCCTGCTCTACGGTCTCTGGATCCGGCTGCCGGCGCTCCCGCTCGGCATGGCTAAAGTGCACCTGGGCTAACACGAGCCTTTACTCCTTCTGCAAGCTGGCCACTGCCATGAGCATGCCCCGCGCTTTGTTCAGGCATTCTTGGTACTCCCGCTCCGGATCCGAGTCGGCCACGATGCCCGCCCCGGCTTGGATGCTCACCTGGTCCCCCTGAACCAGCAGGGTGCGGATGGTGATGGCGGTGTTCAGTTGGCCGGCAAAGTCGTAGTAGCCATAGGCGCCGGCGTAGGGGCCGCGGCGACACCCTTCCAGCTCGTGGATAATCTGCATGGCGCGGATCTTGGGAGCGCCAGTAACCGTGCCGGCAGGAAAGGTGGCCCGCAGCAGATCCCAGGCGCTGTAGCGGGGATCCAACTGCCCCACCACATTGCTGACGATGTGCATCACGTGGCTGTAGCGCTCGATCTGCATCAGGTCGTCCACCTGCACGGATCCCAGGCGGCAGACCCGCCCCAGGTCGTTGCGGGCCAAGTCCACCAGCATCACATGCTCTGCCCGCTCCTTGGGATCCGCCAACAGCTCCTGCTCCAACTGGCGGTCTTGGGCGGGGGTGGCGCCGCGGGGGCGGGTGCCGGCGATGGGACGCACGGTGGCGATGCGCTCTTCCCCTATCCGAGTGAGCTTGACCATCACTTCTGGGCTGGAGCCGACAAGGCAGAGATCGCCAAACTGGAAAAACGCCATGTAGGGGGAGGGGTTAATCAGCCGCAGGGAGCGGTAGAGCCGGAAAGGATCTCCAGCAAAAGGGGTGGTGAAGCGCTGCGAGAGCACCACCTGAAAGATCTCGCCAGCCCGGATGTAGGCTTTGGCCTGCTCCACCGCCTGGCAGTAGGCGGCGCGGCTGAGGGTGCTGGGGGGAATGGCATCGGGCAGTTGCGGCTTCCAGTCGAGGCTGAGGTGGGCAAGAGAAAGGGGGGCGCTGAGCTGTTGCACCAACTGTTCCACCCGCCGGCAGGCTTGGGCGTAGGCCTGCTCCGCCGGCTGCTGGCGTGTGTCGGCAAAGGCCACCACCCAGATCTTGCGCTTGACCTGGTCGAAGATCAGGATGCTGTCCACCTGCATGAGGATAGCGTCGGGGGGATCCCCCGGCTGCAGGGGGTGAATGGGCACCTTGGGCTCGATCCAGCGAATCAGCTCATAGCCCCAGTAGCCAAAGAGCCCGCCGATGCTGCTGGGCAACTCCGGCAGGTGCACCGGCTCATAGGGCTGCAGGCAGCGGGCCAAAACGGCAAAGGGATCCCCTTGGTGCTGCTCTCGATGCCCATCGCGGTGGATCTGCAAGGCCTGATCCCCGCGCACCTGCAAAACCCACAAAGGGTCGCAGCCGAGGAAGCTGTAGCGGGCCACCTGTTCCCCTCCCTCCACCGATTCCAGCAGAAAGTTGTAGGGCCGCCCGGCACAGACCCGGTACCAGGCAGAGACAGGCGTTTCCAAGTCCGCCACCCATTCTTGGTAGACCGGGATGAAATTGCCCTGTTGGCTGAGGGCGAGGAACTCCTTCAGAGAAGGGGAGATCATGGCCTGCACCTTCGCTTGCCCCTCTGACTTTACCTTAAGGGGGGAGCTCCAACAGCACCGCCACCGATTAAGCTGAGGGGGGCCTTTCTCTGAGCAACCTTGCCATGCACACCCCATCGCAGATCCTTCGCGAGCGCCTGCGCTTTCAAGGCCACAAGTACACCTTTGTCAGCCAGCGCTTGCGCTTTCCCAACGGCACCGAAGGGGAGCGGGAGTACCTCCTCCACCCCGGCGGCGTGGTGGCCGTGCCGGTCACTGCCGAAGGCAAGTTCGTCTGCATTCGCCAATATCGCTTTGCCGTCGCCGCCTACCTCTACGAGTTTCCCGCCGGTACCGTCGAGCCAGGGGAACATCCTGATGAAACCATTCGCCGCGAGCTGGAAGAAGAAACCGGCCTGCGCGCCCACCGCTGGGATCCCCTCGGCCAATTTTATCTGTGCCCCGGCTATTCCAGCGAGATCATGTACGCCTACCTGGCGCGGGATCTGGAAGTGCTGGATGCTCCACCGGCCAAGGATGAAGATGAAGACATTGCGGTGGTGGAGCTTTCGCCTGCCGAACTGACAGAAATGGCCCGTTTTGGCCTGGATTTCGACAGCAAATCCATCACCTGCTTTTGGCGGGCCCAGTTGTTTTTGGCAGCGGAAAATGCGGCCTTTGCGAGCAGGAACAAGCCCTAGGCATGGCCATCCTGCGCCTTGCCCAGCCCCCCTCTCCCCCTGGGAGAAGGGAGCGGGGGATCCCTGCCGCCAACAGGCTTAACCTCTACAGCAAAGTGGCGGCATAGTGGGCAGCCCCTATCAAGCCCACCTGGGCGTTCACCACCACCTGCACTGACAGTTGCTCCAGCAGAGTGCGCATCCGTCCCTTATCCAAAAAGGAGGGCAAAAACTCTCCCTCCCGCAACAGGCTCAGGAGCTTGGGCGCGATCCCGCCGGCGATGAACAGGCCCCCACGGGGCAGCAGGTGCAGGGCAAAATTGCCGACAGCGGCCCCATACAAGCTGGTAAACAGCCGCAAACACTCCACCGCCAAGGGATCCCGTCCCTCCAGGGCGGCATTGGCAATTTGGGCGGCTGGGTCGACGGGGCTGGCTCCCCTTTCCCAGGCGGCAATTTGGGCCAGCAACTGCTCCTCTCCCTGGCCCCAGCGGCTATCCCGCAGAAATTGATAGATGGCCACGATCCCCTGCCCCGAGACCACCCGCTCGGTGGAGACGCGCCCATGTCGTTGTTGCAGATACCGCAGCAGCTCCCATTCCAAAGGGGTCCGTGGAGAAAAATCCACATGCCCCCCCTCGCTGGCATGAACCTGGTAGCCGCCTTCTCCCCAGGTGAGGTAGGCCTGCCCCAGCCCTGTGCCCGCCCCGATGACGCCGATGGGCGCCTGGGGCTGCCGCTCTCCTGTCTGCAGCGTTTCCAGATCCTGATCTCGCAGGGCCAGCACCCCATAGCCTACGGCGCTGAAGTCGTTGATCAACGCTAGGCGGGGGATCCCCAGCTCCGCCGCCAACTGGCTTGAGTGCAGGCTCCAGGGCAGGTTGGTGATTTTGGCCCTCTGTCCCCCGGCTCCTGGACTGCTTTTTTCTTCCACTACGGGGCCGGCCACAGCAAAGCAGGCGGCAACCGGTTGGGGATCTCGCCCCAGCTCCTGCCGTGCCTGGGCCAGAAACTCCAGCACCACCGGGGTGAGGTTGGGATAGCTCTGGCTGGCGTAGCGGCAGTGGTAGAGGCTGTGATCGGGATCTTGGGCATTGAAGAGGCTGAGGCTGGTCTTGGTGCCCCCGATATCTCCCGCCAACAGCAACTCCATAGTGTTTTCCGGGCAGCGCGTTATTCTCACCCTGACATTTTCGGCAGTACCCTGGCAACGCCGGCCCCTCTCGGCCGGGGCGGGAAAGGGCAGGGAAGATGCTATGTTAACTGATGTAAAAGTTTCTAAGATTGCGTTTTGTTTCCTACCTCTTGTTCGCCGCCTCTCCAAGAAGAGCCTTCCCTGGCCTCCCAGGGCCCAGTCGGACGGGAGATTCCCCGTTCTTCTCTGCGAAGGCGGTTTCCCTCTCACCACGCCATCGGGGGAGCGGCGGCTGTGCTGGTGTGCCTACCCGTTTTTGTGGCAGCGCCCCTGGTGCGCTATAGCCCTTGGCTGAGCTTGGCGATGACTCTAGGCTGGCTGGGCCTTAGCTGGCGGCTCTACTCGCGGCCCCGCACCCGCATCTGGGGGGATCTGCTCTACGGCTTCACGCTGACTTGGCTGGCAGGATCCCTGTATTGGGGATGGCTGCGCTTTGAGCCTCTTTGGCACATGCCTGTGGAAGCCTTGGGGATCCCGATTGTCTGGTGGGGGACACGGCGACGGTTTGCCCGCATCGGTACCTGGTTTTATCTCGGCTCCCTGTGGGGTACGGCGGTTACAGATCTCTACATTCACTCGGTGGGGCTGCTGCCTGAGTGGCGGCAGGCGATGCAGTTTGACCGGTTGGAGCAGGCGGTTGTCCCTTTTAGGGCGGCCCTCGACAAAATGGCTACCCCCTGGGGCCTGGGTTGGGGCATCGGCTTGGGCCTTCTGTTGCTGGGTGTTGGATTGTGGAGAGTGCAGGGATCCCGCCGCTTGCACCACTGGGCATTTGCGGGAGCAGTGCTGAATACCCTGTTGGTGGATGGGCTATTCGGCTGGGGGGCAGCTCTGCTGCGGTGAGCCAACCACCTCTGCGGTGCTGACCCAGAAAATGGCGGCGCAAGGGACAACATTGAGGCCTGCAGAGGAGCCTGCCTACCGTTGTTTGGAGTTTCTACGTAGCGCTTTGTTGTGGCCAGGTAGCCGCGAAGGATCTCTTCCTCCCCAGGGAAGGTAGCTGACTTCTCCGGTGGGAGCAGTCCTCCAGCCTAGGAAAGAGTTCTCTGGCTTACCCCTGGGCGAAAGCCAGCTATAGGGGCGGGGAGAGCGTCAAGGTCAGTCGGGTGTCGGTACGCCTGTTCGGCAGGAGGCAGCTCCGGCAGCGGTGCCGGCTGGGGGAAAAAGTCGATGACCTCCCAGCTCTTGGCATCGGGAGAGGGATGGGCCAGTAGCCACCGTTCGGGCAGGGTTTTGGGCTGCGCTCCCCCAGGGGAAGGGGAACTTTGCGCCTTCTGGTGGGCCAGGGTGAGCTGGAAGGGATCCCCCTTGCGGCGGTAGGGGCGGCGGGATCCCGGTGGCTTGACAATTACGGTATAGGTGCCGCTGAGGTGGTGGCCTTCCAGTTTCTCTCCTGAGGCCAACAGCAGGGGTTCACGGCGATCCTGACGAATTTGGACATCCTGCACTTCCAAACGGCCTGCTAAGCGGTCGCTGCCCACCAGCGAGGCAACCGGCTCAGCCGGGTGGGAGATCTGGTAGGCCAGAGCCTGCTGCACAACCGACTTGGGAGGTCGGGGGCCACAGCCCCCCAGTAACCCCAACAGCCCAATGGCCAGGAGGCTCATCAGGCAACGCAGGCTATTGCGCAGGGCCTGCCCCCTATGGCGCCGGCTTCTCTCCGGTTTTGCCATGGCCTCCTCCCTAAGCAATCTCTGTTGGCATCGTGGCCAAGCCCCTCAGACGACTGCCACGGTGGGGTGCTGCTTCAAGTACTCGGTATTGACTCCCGACTCGCGGGTGAGAGCTACCAGGCCGGTGCGGGCAATCTCCCGAATGCCGAAGCTGGTTAACATCTTGATGATGGCCACCATTTTGCCCGGATCCCCTGTCACTTCCAAAGTCAAAGACTCTTCCGCCACATCCACAATCCGGGCACGGAACATCTGCGCCACGTCCATGATGGCCGAGCGAGTTTCGATGCTGGCGTTGACCTTGACGAGCATCAGCTCCCGTTCTACACAGGGGACATGGGTAATGTCGGTTACTTTCAGCACGTCGATCAGCTTGTAGAGCTGCTTGGTCATCTGCTCCACATCGTGCTCATCCCCCTGCACCACCATGGTGATGCGGGAGATGCCAGGCCGCTCGGTGGGGCCAACGGTGAGGCTGTCGATGTTGAAGCCCCGGCGGGCAAACATGCCGGCGATGCGGGTTAAGACCCCGGGCTGATCCTGCACAAGAGCGCTGAGGGTGTGTTTCACGGCAGCCACAGAAGGAGGTGGGAAAAATCCAACTGCAGATCAGGGGAATTGAGATGGCGATAAGCAAATTTTACGCCAGTTTCGCGGCAATGTTCTGAGGGGATCCCTTCGACCTCGCTAGCCAAAGGCTCCGGGATCTCCGTCCAAATCCTGGAGCTGCCGCAAAGATCGATGCGCCTGTTCCTGCAAAACTAGGTTGTGGTGTTGGCGGCTGACCTGCAAAGCGGCTTGCCAACTGGAAATAGCCGTTGCCCTATCTCCCATATTTCCGTAAGCCAGCCCCCGACCGTACAAGCCGTACTCGTCGGTGGGATCCCCGAGGTTGCCGTCGGCTTCCAAGCGAAAGGCCTGGTCGTAATCGTCGAGGGCAGCTTTGATCTCCCCCAGCTCGTAGAGAAGATTGCCCCTGATGTAGAGAACGTGGGGTTGGCAGGGTTCTGCCTCGAGGCTGCGGCTGAGGTCGGCAATGGCCTCGTCATAGCAATCGGCCCAAGCATAGGCAACGCCCCGCCCATAGTGGTGGGCCGGACAGGGATCCCAGCGGATGGCCTGGGACCAATCGGCCACAGCCGCCTCCCATTCTCCCAGGTAGCCGTACACCGTAGCGCGGCAGGCATAGGCAGGCGCCGAGGTGGGATCCCGACAAATGGCCTCGTCCAGGTGAGCTAGAGCTGAAGGCAGGGATCCCTGTTGCCTGAGCAGGTTGGCCAAGCGGAGGTGGTGGGGGGCGCTAGGATGCCGGCGTACTACCTCGGCAAGCTCGGCTATTGCCCCCTGCAAATCCCCCTGCAACTGAAGAAGGAGGCCGCGGTAGAGATAGGACTCTGGCCGGCGCGGGGCCAACCGGGTGGCTTGGTCGAAGTCCGCCAGCGCCTGGGGAAGTTGGCCGAGTTCGAGGTAAACCTGGCCGCGCAGAAGGTGGGCGTTGGTCAGACAGGGATCCTGCTGCAGCGCCAGGTTGAGCTGCTCGACAGCCCCTATCAGATCCCGGTTCAGCCACCGTTCGCGACCCCGGTTGTAAGCCAAGATGGCGGGGCGGGTGAAGGCTGAAATGGCTGCCGCACTGGCCAGACCCATCACTGCCGAGAGGCGATCCTGCCGCCAACTGGCCAAGCCCCCCAACAGCAGGGCAGCCGCGAGCAACAGGCGCAAACCGGCCGAGTCGTGGGCTTTGAGCATGGCATCAACCCGGAGCTGGTTTCTCTGATTCTGCCTGATTGGGCAGCGAGAAACACCCATCCGCACGAATTTGGGGAGTCTCTCTTGTTCAGGCTGGATCCGCATAGGAAGGGGATCCCTGCTGTTCCCCTTCCTTCTCCCTTTTGGGTGGAACGGACATTCTAGGCCCAGAGCATCAGCCGCAGCTCATAGGGATCGTGCATGTCAGGATGAAAGGGCAGCAGGCGGATGGCCAGCCCCTGCAAGCCGCTGGCCTCGTAGCGAATCTGGCCGGAGAAGATGGCCCGATCCTCCACCGTCTCCACGTAGCGCAGGGGGGTTGCTTGGCCGTTCCGGATCTGGCCGTTGTCGTCCACCGGCCCCTGGTAGGCCTGGACGATGACATCCTGGGGTTGCAGGGATCCCAGCCGCACCTCAACGGTCACCGTGAGGGGATCGCGGGCCATCACCACTTGGTCGTTTTGCGCCGAGGGGAGGCCGGCGGCGGAAGCTTTCTTGGGGGGTTCGACCTGGACATTGACAACCCGAATGTTGTACCAGTTCTCCTGCAGATGGCTGCGCCAGCGGGTAAACTGGCGAGCCGACTCGAAGTTATCGCGGCGCATGCGGTCGAAGTAGTTGCTGAGGGGAATGTAGGCCCGCTCGGCATACTCCAGTACCATGCGCTGGGTGCTAAAGCGGGGGCAGTTGAGCTGAATGGCCTGCTTCATGCGCCGAATCCAGGCGTGGGGCAGGCCATCGCTACCGCGCTGGTAAAACAGAGGGGCAACCTCCTGTTCCAGCAGGTCGTAGAGGGCGTTGGACTCCACCTCGTCTTGGTAGGCGCGATCCTCGTATTCCTCGCCGCGGCCAATGGGCCAGCCGGTCTGGTAGTAATCGGCCTCATCCCACCAGCCATCCAAAATGCTCAGGTTCTGTCCGCCGTTGGCCGCCGCCTTCATGCCACTGGTGCCGCTGGCCTCGCGGGGGCGCAGGGGGGTGTTTAGCCACACATCCACCCCGGCTACCAGCAGGCTGGTGATGTACATGTCGTAGTCTTCGATAAACACCAGCCGCTGGCGAAACTCCGGCTGGCGCGACACTTGCACAATTTGCCGGATCAGCTCCTTGCCGGGGTTGTCGCGGGGGTGGGCTTTGCCGGCAAAGATAAACTGCATCGGGTAGCGGGGATGGTTGAGCAAGGCTTTGAGCCGTTCCAGGTTGTGAAACAAGAGGGTGGCCCGCTTGTAGGTGGCAAAGCGGCGGGCAAAGCCAATGGTGAGCACTTCCGGGTTGAGGGCTTCAGAGGCCCACTGAATTTCCACCGCTGAGGCCGCCCGCTTTTGCAGTTGCTCCACCAGGCGCTCGCGAACGAAGTTGATCAGGCGCGAGCGGCTGCGCTCGTGGGCCCGCCACAGCTCCCCATCCGGGATCCGATCCACTTTCTGCCACAGGGGATCCGAGGGGGGAGCCTCCGCCCAATCCGGCCCCAGGTAGCGATCGTAGAGGGCCTGGTTCTCTTCCCCCACCCAGGTGCGGGCATGCACCCCGTTGGTGATGGAGGTAATCGGCACTTCCTCCAGCGGGATCTCGGGCCAGAGGCGGCTGAACATCTTGCGCGAGACCGACCCGTGCAGCTTGCTGACGCCGTTGACAAACGAGGCCATGTTGATGGCCAGCACTGCCATGCTGAAGGGGGATTGAAAGTCGCCGGTGTTTTCGCGGCCCAGGGCCAAAAAGCGCTCCCGGCTCAGGCCCATCTGGCTGTAGTAGAAGCCGAGGTAGTAGTCGATTTTGTCGGGCGGGAACAGGTCGATCCCGGCAGGTACCGGCGTGTGGGTGGTAAACATCTGGCTGGACTTGGCCACCTGCCAGGCTTCTTCAAAGCTCAACCCCTGCTCCACCATCAACAGGCGGATGCGCTCCACCGCCAAAAAAGCCGAGTGCCCCTCGTTCATGTGGTAGACGGTGGGATGGATGCCGAGGGCGCGCAAAGCCCGCACGCCGCCGATCCCCAACATGATCTCCTGGTGGATGCGCACATCCTGGTCGCCGCCGTACAGCTCATCGGTGATGTCCTGGTCGTACTGGCTGTTGGGCTCGATGTTGGTGTCCAGCAGGTAGAGGGGCACCCTCCCCACCGTCACCTTCCAAATGCGGGCGAACACCTTGCGGTTGGGATAATCCACCTCAATGCGAATTTCGCGGCCCTCCGCATCTCTCTGCAGCTCCAGGGGCATGTTAAAGAAATCGTTAACTGGGTAGCGTTCCTGCTGCCAGCCGTCGGGGTTGAGGTACTGGCGGAAATACCCCTTTTGGTAGAGCAAGCCCACGCCCACCAGGGGCAAGCCCAGGTCGCTGGCCGCCTTGAGGTGATCCCCGGCCAAAACCCCCAAGCCGCCTGAGTAGAGGGGTAGACAATCCGCCAAACCAAACTCGGCCGAAAAATAGGCATAGCATTCCCCCTCCACCGCTTGGGCCGAACGATACTTGCGATACCAAGTGTCCTCCTGCAGGTAGCTCTGCAGTTGTTGGCTGGCCCGTTCCAACTGGGCCAAAAAGCCGGGATCCTCCGCCAACTCATCCAGCCGTTCCTGCCGGATCCGACCCAGAAGAGCCACCGGGTTGTGGGCACAGGCATCCCACAGATCGGGATCCATGCGCCGGAATAGGCTGCGGGTTTCTACGTTCCAACTAAAATGCAGGTTGTAAGCCAACAAGCGCAGACTTTCCAGCGGAGTAGGCAGGTAGGGAGTGACCTTAAACGTGCGTAGCGGCTTCATAAAGACTGGGAGGAGCGTTGTTTCCACTGTCAGGCTACCTTGCCCTCAGCCTGAGGGCGTGGCTTTTTAACTTGAATGTCGATTTGTAATCCAGTGGATGCCGAGCTGTAATCCAACGGCTGCTCGAACTCCCTCAGGGCTCTATTTGGGATGGATCCGACTGCGCCCCTGGCCGATACGATCGCTGCCATTGCCACTGCGGTGGTGCCTGAACAGGGCAGCGTGGGGATTGTGCGCCTTTCCGGGTCACGAGCCCTTCCCATTGTCCAAGCCATCTTTACCCCTGCCCGCCGCAACGCAGTCTGGGAGAGCCATCGGCTCCTCTACGGCTGGATCCGCGACGAGAAAGGCCAAATCCTAGACGAAGCGCTGGCTGTTTGGATGCAGGCCCCCCGTTCTTACACCCGCGAAGATGTGGCAGAGCTGCATTGCCACGGTGGCATCATGGTGGTTCAGGCCACGTTGCAACAATGCCTGCGGCAGGGGGCGCGGTTGGCCCAGCCGGGGGAGTTTAGCCTGCGCGCTTTTCTGAATGGCCGCATTGACCTCACCCAGGCCGAGAGTGTGGCCGATCTGGTGGCGGCCCGCTCCCCTCAGGCGGCCCGGATGGCCCTAGCAGGCTTGCAGGGTAAGTTAGGGGGATCCATTCGCGCCCTGCGCCAGGAGCTGCTGGGTTTATTGGCAGAAATTGAGGCTCGCATCGACTTTGAAGAGGATCTGCCCCCCTTGGACGTTGCTGCTTGGCAGGCCCGGCTCCAAGCTATACAAACCCAGATCCAAGCTCTGCTGGCCACGGCAGAACGGGGACAACTGCTGCGCACCGGGGTGAAGGTGGCCATTGTCGGGAGGCCCAATGTGGGCAAGTCCAGCTTGCTCAATGCCTGGTCAGGACAGGATCGGGCCATCGTCACCGATCTGCCCGGCACCACCCGCGACGTGGTGGAATCCCACCTGGTGGTGAAAGGGATCCCCGTTCAACTGCTGGACACTGCCGGCATCCGCGCCACCGAAGATCCGGTGGAACGGCTGGGGGTGGAGCGCTCCCAACGCCTAGCCCAGGCTGCCGATGTGCTGGTGCTGGTCATCGACGCCCAGGCCGGCTGGACGGATGCCGACGCCGCCATCTACGCGTCCATCCGCCACCGCCCCCTCATCCTGGTGATCAACAAAACCGACCTCGCCCCCGCCGACAAGATCCGCCTCCCGCCCGAGATCGCCTACCGCGTCCCCGCCGTCGCCGCCCAAGGCCAAGGGATCCCGGAGCTGGAAGAGGCCTTGGAGCAGCTTGTGACTCAGGGGCGGCCCCAGCCCAACCTGGAGGTGAGCCTCAACCAACGCCAGGCCGCCGCCCTCCGCCAGGCCCAAGCCAGCCTGGAACAAGTCGTTCAGGCTATGCAGGCGCAGCTCCCCCTCGATTTTTGGACCATCGACCTGCGCGGCGCCCTGCACGCCCTTGGCCAAATCACCGGCGAGGAGATCTCCGAAGCGGTGCTGGATCAGATCTTCAGCCGCTTCTGCATCGGCAAGTAAGCGCTTGCTAACTCATACTCATTCCGAGTTTGTGTTAGTATGGACTCAGTCGGGAATCAGCAGGCCCCAGAGCCGAGGCGGATCCCAGATAATGGAAACACAACTTAGGAGGTTGGCTATGGTTACCGCCGCAAAAACCCGTCTCTACCCCACCCAGATCGACTTGCCGGCGGAGGCCCGCGCGCAACTGGTGGAGCTGCTCAACCAGTCCTTGGCGGACACGCTGGATTTGAAAACTCAGGTGAAGCAGGCCCACTGGAACGTCAAAGGCATGAACTTCATCGCCCTGCACGAGATGTTCGACACCTTTGCCGGCACTCTGGAGAACTACGTGGACATGCTGGCGGAGCGGGTTACAGCTTTGGGGGGCATTGCCCGCGGCACGGCCCGCATCGTCGCCCAAACCTCAGCCTTGCCGGAGTACGACCTGACGGCTGAAGACGGCCGGGCTCACCTGCAGGCTTTGGCGGCCCGCTACGGCCAGTATGCCGCTTCGGTGCGCCGCAACATCGACCGCAGTACCGAACTGGGGGACGCCGATACCGCCGACCTGTTTACCGAGATCTCGCGCCAGATCGACAAAGATCTTTGGTTGATCGAGGCTCACCTGCAGGCGTAACGCTGGCAAGGCAAATCTGAAGAGGCAAGCGGGATAGGCAAAATGGGCGTCAACGCTCCCCTCCTGTACCTGGTGGCTTTGGCCGGTATCCTCAGCGTGGTGGGCTACTTCGTCCTGCGCGAGGTGCTGCGGATACGGGCCCAGGAAAGAGTCATCCGGCAGCTCCAGCCCCGCCTGAGCAAAGGCAAGGGATCCCCGCAGGAGCACTACGAGTTGGGCAGCGTCTATCTGCAAAAGCGCCTCTACGACCAGGCCATCGTCCAGCTTAAAAAAGCTCTAGAGGTGGCTGGGGAGAACATTCCCCCCGTCTGCAACGCCCTCGGCTTTGCCTACTTCAGCCAGGGGCAATACGACTTGGCCATCCGCTACTACAAAGACGCGGTGGCAGCGGATCCCGGCTATGTAACCGCTTGGAACAATCTGGCCCATGCCTACGAGAAGAAAAATCTCTACGGCCCTGGCCTCGAGGCCTACGAGACGGTGCTGCAACTGGATCCGAAGAATGCCATTGCCAAGCGCCGCGCCGAGTCCCTGCGCAAACGTTTGCGGCCCAGCCCCCGCGGCTGACCGTGTTTTATCTGGGTAGATGTCTGCGCAGATATGTATAAATATGTATAAATACTTATGGCAGCTCGCCTATCGATTGGCGGTAGCTGCTCAATCCCGACTATTGGAGTTGCTTCTTTTCCCCTCACAAGAAAGGTGAAATCTTGAGAGGGAATGGAGGATTCGGTATCGTATTGCCTGGGCTGGTATTATGTCTTAAAAAAAGAGAGGCCATTTCATGGATGCACAATCGGTGGCACCTGTGGTTCTGGTAATCCTGGATGGCTGGGGTTATCGCGAAGCCCCTGAGGGCAATGCGGTGCTGGCCGCCCGAACCCCTGTCGTGGACAGCCTATGGGCTACCTACCCCCATACCCTGCTGCAAGCTTCGGGGCGAGCCGTGGGCCTGCCGTCAGGGCAAATGGGCAACTCAGAAGTGGGCCACCTGACCCTGGGGGCGGGGCGGGTGGTGCCGCAGGAGTTGGTGCGTATCAGCGACGCCATCGAGACGGGATCCCTTTTTCACGAGCCCCTCTTGGTGGAGGTTTGTCATCGGCTCAAGGAGCAGGGGGGCCGTTTTCATTTCATTGGCCTCTGCTCTGAGGGGGGGGTTCACTCCCACATCGACCATCTCTACGGCTTGCTGAAGCTGGCAGCCCAGGCGGGGATCCCTGCCTATGTCCACGCCATCACCGATGGCCGCGATACCTTGCCCCGCGATGGAGCCAGGGTTCTGGCCGCTCTGGAAAAAGAGCTGCAATGGCTGGGCAGCGGCGTCATCGCCACCCTGAGCGGCCGCTACTACGCCATGGATCGGGATCGCCGTTGGGAGCGCACCCAGAAGGCCTACGAGATCCTGACGGAAGACGGCCCTGGCTGTGGCCGCAGCGCCGCCGAGGTGATGGAAGACTTTTACGCCCAGGATATTACCGACGAGTTTATTCCCCCCACTCGCTTGGCTCCGGGGGCGGTGCAGTCGGGAGATGCGGTCATCTTCTTCAATTTCCGCCCGGATCGCGCCCGCCAGCTTACCCAAGCTTTTGTCTGTCCCGACTTTTCCGGTTTTCAGCGCCGTCTGATTCCGGATCTCACCTTCATCACCATGACCCAGTACGATCCGACCTTGCCGGTGCAGGTGCTTTTTAAGCCGCAGAACCTGGATCACCTGCTGGGCCAAGTGGTGAGCGAGGCCGGCCTCAAGCAATTGCGCATTGCCGAGACGGAAAAGTACGCCCACGTCACCTACTTTTTTAACGGCGGCATTGAGCAGCCCTTTCCCGGCGAAGATCGCATCTTGGTTCAAAGCCCGCTGGTGGCCACCTACGACCAAGTGCCGGAGATGTCAGCGGTGGAGGTGACCGACAAAGCCATCGAAGCTATCGCCCGCCGCGAATACAGCCTGGTGGTGCTCAACTACGCCAACCCCGACATGGTGGGCCACACCGGCAACTTCAAGGCCACGGTGCGGGCGCTGGAGACGGTGGATCGCTGCCTGGGCCGTCTGCTGGCGGCGGTGGTGGACGTGGGGGGAACCACCTTAATCGTTGCGGATCACGGCAACGCCGAGCAGATGTGGGACGAGCAGGGCAACCCTTGGACGGCCCACACCACCAACCCCGTGCCCTGCATCCTGGTGGAGGGGGAAAGGCGCAAGATCCCTGGTCGCGGTGGCGATGTCAAGCTGCGCTCTGGCGGCACCCTGGCCGATGTCGGCCCCACCCTGCTCGAGATCCTAGGCCTGCCTCAGCCCCCCGAGATGACAGGGCAATCTCTTCTGCAGCCGGCAGAATACACCATCCTGCAGCGCCAGCCCAGTCCAGTGGGGCGCTGAGACCGGGAATTGCTCACTCGGCCACGGGGATCCCTTCTTGGATCAGCCAAGCCCTCAACTCCTCCCAGGTTCGGTAGAGGGCCAAAACCTGCGAGCGCTCAGGGTGATAAGGAGCGCTCAGGCGCTCCAGTTGCAAAAAGCGAGCCTGGGGAGGGATCACCGCCACTTCTGGATCGGGGGGCGTAGCCCGCTGCAGGGAGCAGCTATAGCCACGGTAGATCAGCACCAAATCAGCTTCCCCCTCGCTTTCCACCTCCACCCGCAGCACCTCCTGGGGGTGGGCCTGGCTGTAGCGCTCCAGAGCCAGCGGCCAGGGCAGAGCACTCATGCCAGCTCCCCCCTGTCTGCGCCAGGCCGCAGCCGCCAGACAAAGTAGACGCTGTAGAGCAGGTAGGCCACCAAGCCCCAGGCCCCCACGCTCCCCAGCAGCTCCGGCGGCACATTGGGATGGAAAATTTCTCGAAACCCCAGCGGCGGCTCAAACCAAGCTCGACACTCTGCCGATAGGGAAGCCCGGAAGGCACAGGGCACAAAGGCCCCCGAAAAGAGGATCCCAATCCCCATGTAGCCAGTCAAGATCCAGCGCCAGAGCAAAAAAGCTCGCGCCGCCCCGCTTCTCGACTGCTCAAGGGCAGTGCTCCAATCCTGCCAGAACCACAGACCCATTGGGATCAACAGCCGCGCCATCGCCCCGCTCAAGAAACTGATGGGCAGACCGCCGATCATCAAATACACCGTCACCGCCAATAGGCTGGATACCCGCCAGTAGACGATCAAGAGCTGAATCAGAGGACGCAACCCCACCGCAAAGGCCCAAATTAGGAGAGCCAACGGCAGCACCACCGTCAGCGCTACAGCCAAGCTGTAGTCCACCCAGATCGCCTTGACCAGCCAACTCACTGGGATCATCCTCGCCCTTTCTTCTCACTGCCCCATAGTATATAGAGCAACAGAATCGGCGGGATCCACCTCAAAACAACAGGAGGTAACAGAAGATTGCAGCTTCTCAGCCACCCCAGGCAAAACTTTACATCCGCGGTCTTTCAGAAAGTTTTCCATTTTTGCCGTTGCCGATCCACGAAGGTGGTAAATTCTTAGAGGAACATCTCCGTCTGTCGAAGGGCTAGTCGTCTTTCGAGGCGATAGTTGCAAGGTTCCATCCCGCCCTGGCCTCGCCCAACTCGTTAAGTATTGTTACTTAGTCGTGTTATTTTGGGTTAAGGCCAGATCCTCAGAGGTGGTGACCTCATTCCCATGGCACGTTCTTCCCGACTCCTCTCCCACAGTCCTGCCCGTTGGAAGGCGACCCCGTGGAAGCCTAAGCCTTTGCCGCCCCTGGAGGAGGCGGCGCCTCCGCCACAGCAGGAGGCGGGTCTGGGCTGCCAGAGTGCGTTGCAGCCGTCGCTTGCCCCGGGCAAAGCGGATTTGCGGGAGAAGGCGACAACGGCTGGCAGGAGCTATGAAGCACTGCAGCTATGGTTGGTGCTGGTCACCTTGGGGGTGAGCCTGGCCATTGCGGTGGGGGTGGCTTTGGTTTACTCGCCGGCGGTGGCTGCCAATTATTTGCTGGGGGCAATCGTCGGCGTAGTCTATCTGCGCATGCTGGGCCGCGGCGTCGCGGAACTGGGCAAAAGTCGCAGCCGACTGGGGGTAACGCGTTTGGCTTTGTTTGTCGGGCTAATCGTCCTGGCCACCCAGGTGAAGTCTTTGCAGATTTTGCCCATTTTCTTGGGGTTCATGACCTACAAGGTCACCCTGCTGATTTATCTTGTTCAGACCTTGACCCGTTTATCTTCTTCTGCGTGATGCTCATGAACCTGTTCTTCTCCGCTCCTCCTCTGGTAGCAGAACTTGAGGTTGGTCATCACCTTTACTGGCACCTGGGCAAATTTACGGTTCACGGGCAAGTTTTGATTGCCAGTTGGATTGCCATCGCCCTGATCTTGACCGTGGTGCTGTTGGGGACTCGTCAACTGCAGCGGGAGCCCGCTGGTCTGCAAAACTTTATCGAGTACACCCTGGAGTTTGTCCAAAGCATTGCCCGTGCCCAGATTGGTGAGAAAAACTTCCGGCCCTGGGTGCCCTACGTTGGCACCTTGTTCCTGTTTATTTTTGTCTCCAACTGGATGGGCAATCTCTTCCCCTGGAAGTTGATTCCCCTGCCGGAAGGAGAGCTGGCCTCTCCCACCAACGACATCAACACCACCGCCGGCTTGGCGCTGCTCACCAGCGTCATGTATTTCGTGGCCGGTATCAGCAAGCGAGGGCTGTCTTACTTTAAGAAGTACATCGAGCCCACGCCAGTTCTGTTGCCCATCAACGTCCTGGAAGACTTCACCAAGCCCCTCTCCCTGAGTTTCCGTCTGTTCGGCAACATCTTGGCAGAAGAGCTGGTGATTGCGGTGTTGGTGTTGCTGGTGCCGTTGTTGATCCCGGTGCCGGTGATGATCCTATTTCTGTTTACGGGGGCCATTCAGGCTTTGATCTTCTCCACCCTCTCGGCCGCTTACATTGGAGAGGCGCTGGAAGGTCATGGGGGTGGGGATCACCACGATTGACCTGCGGAGGGAAGGTGGGGACTTCTACCCAGTTCAACGCCCCCTCTCCTTCAAAGGTCGTCGCAAGGGATCCCTTCTCTGGTAAGGTTTGTTGGGGCCGAGGGCTTGAGCCTGGAGGCCGCCGACAAAGAGGCGATCGGCTCGACTACTCCGGTCAGATCACCTCAAGCTCAAGACGCTGTTGCGTTCGTGTCAACATCTGTTTTGTAACGACAAGGAGCATCTTGCTATGGATCCGTTAACCTCTGCTGCTTCTGTGTTGTCTGCCGCTCTGGCAATTGGCCTGGGATCCCTGGGCCCGGGTCTGGGCCAGGGGAATGCTGCTGCCGCTGCCATGGAGGGGCTGGCCCGTCAGCCGGAAGCAGAAGACAAAATCCGCGGCAACCTGTTGGTTAGCCTGGCCTTCATGGAAGCCCTGACCATCTATGGCCTGGTGGTGGCGCTGGTGCTCTTGTTCGCCAACCCCTTCGCCTGATGTCTCTGGGGGCGGCCCGGATCAATAGCTCTGTTGCGCCGGTTCGCCCCCTGCCTTGTTCGATGTTGGATCCCGTTTCTGTTGGTGCGGCCCCATGATCTGTTCAACCCTGTTGGCCGTTGAAGCTGCCGAGAAAAATGGCCTCTTCGATCTCGACGCCACCTTGCCCATCATTGCCGTCCAATTTCTGTTGCTGGTGGCCGTGCTCAACTCCCTCTTCTACGAGCCGGTTACTCGGGTTATCGACAGCCGCAACGACTACATCCGCACCACCCAGGCGGAGGCCCAGGAGCGGCTGGACAAGGCGATGGCCCTGACCCGCCAGTACGAGGCTGAGATCGGCCAGGCCCGCCTCCAGGCGCAGCAGGTGATCGCCGAGGCGGAAGCGGCTGCGGCCCGTATCCGTTCGGAGAAGCTGGCGGCGGCCCAGGCGGAGATCCAAGCTAAGCTGGAGGCGGCGCGGCGGCAAATCGAGCAGGAAAAGCAGACGGCGCTCGAACAACTGCAGCAGCAAGTGGATGCCATTGCCGCCCAGATCACCGAGAAGCTGTTGGGCAGCGCCCGTTAAGTGGCCAGTTGAACATTCCTTTGGAGTAGCGCGTGATGCTGGTGTGGAGCCTTGTGCCCGCTTGGCTTTTGGCCGTTGCCGAGCCGGTGACGGAAGCCACTGAGGGTTCTGCAGAAAAGGGGATCCTGGATGCGATTCTGGAAAGCAACTTAATCAACATCGCCATCATCCTCAGCCTGCTGTACATTTTGGGCCGCCGGGTGGTGGGGGAAGCTCTGGCCAAACGGCGAGAAGGCATCCTCGAGGAGCTGCGCCAGGCGGAGCAGCGCAAGCAGGAGGCGATCGAGAGGCTGGCGGAGGAGCAGCAAAAGCTGGCGCAGGCTCAGCAGGAGGCGGAGCGCATTCGCAAACAGGCGGAGGCCAATGCGGAAGCCCGCCGGCAGGAGCTGTTGCAGCAGGCGGAGGGGGAGATCGAGCGGCTGCGCGCCAACGCCGAAAGGGATCTCTCTGCCGAACAAGAGCAAATTCTCCAGGAGCTGCGCCGCCAGATCGTGCGCCAAGCCCTGAGCAAGGTGGAGCAGGAGCTGCCGCAACACCTCAACGAGCAGGTGCACCAGCGCCTGATTGAACGGGGGATCCAGATGATTGCCCGCTAGGAGGAAAGGGGAAGTTATGATCAGCAGCACCATGGCCGCCAGAGTGGTGGATCCCTACGCCGAAGCCCTTGTTTCGCTGGCCTCTGCGCAGGGATTATTGGATACCTTTGAGGCCGACATCCGTTTCATTGCCGCGGTTGTGCAGGCCACGCCGGAGCTGGGCCAATTCCTCGCCAGTCCCCTGGTCAAGGCGGAAGCCAAGAAAAACCTGTTGCAGCAGGTGTTTGCCGACCAGATCCACCCGCTGCTGCTGAACGCGCTCAAGCTGTTGAGCGACCGTCGCCGTATTATGTTCCTCGGGGCCGTCTGCCAGCGGTTCTTGGAGCTGCAGCGGAAGCTCAAAAATATCGTCCTGGCCGAGGTGACCACAGCGGTACCTTTGACCGAGGCGCAACAGCAGTCGATCCGCGAGCGGGTGAGGGACTTCACACAAGCCAGCGGCGTGGAGCTCCAGACCAGCCAAGATCCCACGTTGCTGGGTGGAGTGATCATTAAGATTGGATCCCAGGTGATCGACCTTAGCCTGCGCGGCCAGTTGCGCCGGCTGGCGCTGCAGTTAGCCTAGATTGGCCGAGCGTTTTTCCTTAATTTTGGATCCCTTCCCATTCCCTCGAGAGGACTGCCATGCCTACAATTCGCCCAGACGAGATCAGCACCATCATCAAGCAACAGATCGAACAGTACAACCAGGAGATGCAGATCTCCAATGTCGGCACCGTCCTGCAGGTGGGGGACGGCATTGCCCGCATCTACGGCTTGGAGAAGGTGATGGCCAGCGAGCTACTGGAGTTCGAGGATGGCACGGTGGGCA
The DNA here is from genome assembly GCF_047502635.1 of Synechococcus sp. RC10B2. Lineage (NCBI taxonomy): Bacteria > Bacillati > Cyanobacteriota > Cyanophyceae > Synechococcales > Synechococcaceae > Synechococcus > Synechococcus sp. RC10B2. Next base: position 30,979 of record NZ_JANSHO010000006.1, on the reverse strand, counting down.
TTGCCCTCAACCTGGAGGAAGACAACGTCGGCGCGGTGCTGATCGGCTCCGGGCGCAACATCCAAGAAGGATCTATCGTCAAAGCCACGGGCAGAATTGCCAGCATCCCGGTGGGAGAAGCCCTGCTGGGCCGCGTGGTGGATCCCCTCTGCAATCCCATCGATGGCAAAGGGCCGATTCACTGCACCGAGACGCGCCTCATTGAGTCGCCGGCCCCTGGCATCGTCGATCGCCGCTCCGTCTACGAGCCCCTGCAGACTGGCATCACCGCCATCGATGCCCTGATCCCCATCGGGCGGGGCCAGCGGGAGCTGATCATCGGCGACCGCCAAACCGGCAAGACCACCCTTGCTGTCGACACCATCCTCAACCAAAAAGGACAGGATGTCATTTGCATCTATGTGGCCATCGGCCAGAAGCAGAGCAATATCGCCCAGGTGGTGAACATCCTGAGCGAGCGAGGGGCGATGGACTACAGCATTGTGGTGGCTGCCGGCGCCGACAGCCCGGCCCCGCTGCAGTGGCTGGCCCCCTATTGCGGCGCCACCATCGCCGAGTACTTCATGTACCAGGGCAAGCATACCCTGGTGGTCTACGACGATCTGTCCAAGCAGGCGGTGGCCTACCGGCAGATGTCGCTGCTGTTGCGGCGCCCACCTGGACGGGAAGCCTACCCAGGAGATGTGTTCTATCTGCACTCGCGCCTGCTGGAGCGGGCCGCCAAGCTGAACAGCCGGCTGGGCGAGGGATCCATGACGGCGCTGCCGATTGTGGAAACCCAGGCCAACGACGTGTCGGCCTATATTCCCACCAACGTTATCTCCATTACCGATGGGCAGATCTTCCTGGAGTCGGATCTGTTCAACGCCGGCATTCGCCCGGCCATCAACGTCGGCATCTCTGTCAGCCGCGTCGGCTCGGCAGCCCAGACCAAGGCGATGAAGAAAGTGGCCGGCTCGATCAAGGTGGAACTGGCGCAATATCGCGACCTGGAAGCCTTTGCCCAATTTGCCTCCGACCTGGACGAAGCTACCCAGAAGCAACTGGCCCGCGGCCAACGGCTGCAGGAGATCCTCAAGCAGCCGCAGTACTCGCCCCTGTCTTTGGATCAGCAGGTGGCCATCATCTACGCCGGGACGCGGGGGTATTTGGACGACATTCCGGTGGAGAAAGTCTCCAGCTTTAAGCAGGGCCTGCTGTCCTACTTGGGCACCGCCCATCCCAAGTATGGCGAGATCGTCCTCTCCACCAAGCAGCTTACCGACGAGGCGGAAGAGATCTTGAAAACCGCCATCGCGGAGTTCAAGCAAAGCTTCCTGGCCAAGGCGGCCTAGTTGCCGGGGATCCCCATCCAGTGACCACAGCAGAGAGGATCGGTTATGGCAAACCTAAAGCGGATTCGCGACCGCATCAAGGCGGTGAAGAACACCCGCAAGATTACAGAGGCCATGCGCCTGGTGGCCGCGGCGCGGGTGCGACGGGCTCAGGAGCAGGTGATGGCCACCCGTCCCTTTGCCGATCGCCTGGCCCAGGTTTTCTACCGCCTGCAGACGCGGTTGCGGCTGGAGGATGTCGACCTGCCCCTGCTGAAGCAGCGGCCCATTGAGACCGTGGGCCTATTGGTGGTGGCCGGGGATCGGGGCCTGTGCGGCGCTTACAATGCCAACGTTATCAAGCGCACCGAGGAGCGGGTGCGCGAGCTGCAGGAGACGGGGCAGCAGGTGCGGCTTTACCTGGTGGGCCGCAAGGCGGTGCAGTATTTTCAGCGCCGCTCTGCCCCCATCGCCAAGACCTACGTGAATCTGTCCCAGATCCCCACTGCCGCTGAAGCTGCTCAAATTGGGGATGAGCTGCTCTCCGCTTTCCTCTCCGAGAAGGTGGATAAGGTGGAGCTCATCTACACTCGCTTTGTCTCGCTGATTAGCTCGCGGCCAGTGGTGCAGTCGCTGCTTCCTCTGGATCCCACGCGCCTGGCTGCCCGCGACGACGAGATTTTTAACCTTCTGGTGCGCGGGGGAGAGTTCACCGTCGAGCGCAGCAAGATCGTGGCTGCTGTTTCCGCTCCGCCGCCGGACATGATCTTCGAGCAGGATCCGGTGCAGATTTTGGACGCGCTGCTGCCGCTGTACTTGAATAACCAGTTGTTGCGGGCTTTGCAGGAAGCAGCGGCCAGCGAGTTGGCGGCCCGCATGACGGCCATGAGCAACGCCAGCGACAACGCCACCGAGCTTATCCGCACACTGGGCCTTGCCTACAACAAAGCTCGGCAGGCGGCCATCACTCAGGAGATCCTGGAGGTAGTTGCCGGGGCTGAGGCCCTGTAAACTTCCCTCCAGTGACCCACTCCTGCACTCAAGCTGACGCATAGAGGGCAGCCTTCTCTAGCCCAGAAAAGCCAAGCGCCTCGCGCCGCGACCCTCACCCCCAACCCCTCTCCCTCTAGGAGAGGGGAGTAGGGAGACGTTTCATTTCATTTGAGGAGCCTAGATTGCGTCGCTGGGCTATCTGGGCGTTGAGCAGGATCACCGGCAAAATCCCCACCAGGACAATCGCCAAGGCAGGAGCGCCGGCCTCGGCCAGCCGTTCGTCGGCAGCCATGCGGTAGGTGTGGACGGCCAAGGTATCGAAGTTGAAGGGGCGTAGCACCATCGTTGCCGGCAGCTCCTTCATTACATCCACAAACACCAGCAGCATCGCCGCCAGGATCCCGCCTCCCATCAGGGGCAGGTGCACCCGTAGCAAGGTGCCCAGGGATCCCTGCCCCAAGCTGCGGGCTGCTTCATCCAGGCTGGGAGGAATGCGCGCTAGCGTCGCCTCGACCGTGGCCAGGGCAACGGCCAAAAAGCGCACCAGGTAGCCAAACACCAACGCCACAATGGTGCCGCTGATCACCAAGCCGGGCGGCTGTTGCAGTACCACCTGCCGCAAGTCGCTCAGCAGTTGATCCAGCCGCCCTAGGGGAATCAGAACCCCCACCGCGATCACCACCCCGGGCAGCGCGTAGCCCAGAGAAGACAGCCGCACCGCCAGCCGCAGGCCCCGGACAGATCTCGCCTGCTCGAACCCTTGCAGCCGCAAACCGTACAGCACCACCACCGCCACCAAGACGGCAATCACCGCCGTGATCGTCGAGAGGAGAAAACTGTTCTGGGCGTAGCTCCAAAAGCGGCGGCCCAACTCTCCCTGGCGCAGAGTCATGTTGAGCAGGATCAGGGCCGGCACGACAAAGCCCAGCCCAATCGGGATCCCACAGGCCAGCCACGCCCCCACCGCCCGCATCCCCTGCAGACGGTAGCGGGTGAGGGACGGCTTGAACCCTTGGCGATAGTAGCGCGCCCGCCGGCGGGAAAATTGCTCCAGGGCCATCAGCAGCAGCACCAACAGCAGCAGCAGCGCCGAGAGCTGGGCGGCAGCCACCGGATTGCCCAAGGCCGTCCAGGTGCGGTAGATGCCGGTGGTAAAGGTATCGACCCCAAAGTAGCTGACCGTCCCAAAGTCGTTCAAGGTCTCCATCAAAGCCAGCAGACAGCCGGCCACGATCCCCGGCCGCGCCAGCGGCAAGGCCACTCGGAAAAAGCTGGCCCACGGCCCATAGCCCAAGGAGCGGCTCACCTCCAAACAGGCCACCGACTGTTCCTGGAAGGCCAGCCGCGCCGAGAGATACACATAGGGGTAAAGAGTGAGGACGAGCAGCAGGATCGCCCCCCACAAGGAGCGAATGTTAGGGAACCAGTAGTCGCCGATGCCCCAGCCGGTGACCCGCCGCAGCCAGATCTGGAAGCCGCCGGTTACTTGCAAAAAGTCCGTGTAGGCGTAGGCCAACACATAAGTAGGAGCTGCCAGGGGCAACACCAGCATCCACTCCAGCCAGGCCCGCCCCCAAAACTCGCACATCGTCACCAGCCAGGCGGTGCCGCTGCCGACCAGGATAACGCCCACTGCCACACCCACCATCATCACCAGGGTATTGCGCACATATAGCCCCAAGACCGTGTCGGCCAGGTGCTGCCAAACCTGCCGCTCATCGGCAAAGAGGCTGAGCAGCACCGTCAGGACGGGAAGGAGGATGAGGCCGCTGAGGGTTAAAGTCAGGAGTGCCCATCCGCTGAGAGGGGGGAAGCCAACTTTTTGCAGAGATTTGCTCAACAACTTTAGCCCAGTTCCTGTGTGCATCTCAATTTTTCAGGGACACCTGCTCCGGCAAGCTCTGAGAAAAAAGGGAAATCCGTAGGGAATTTCCCCCTTTTGACAGCTAGGTTCTCTTTCAAAACAAACCCTTTGGCAACTTAACAAAATAGACAATGTTCTCGTCTAGCTTGTTGTCTAGGTAGGGCATCTTTTTCTCCTGAACCACGCCTTTTTCCGAGACAATGCCGAAGTCGTCATCGTTCACTATCGCCAGAGTATTTGCGTCGAGAATGACCAATCCCTCTGGCTTATCGTGGAGATAATTGGGGATCGACGTGATGTCAAAGACTTCTTCTTTGGCAACAGGCTTGATCCCTGCTGCGGCCTTTTCCTCTTGGGTCAACTGCTCCAGCGTTTTGCCGTCGACCAACCGGCCGTTTGGGCCAGGATCAAAGACATCGGTAGCGCCAGAGATGTCAATTTTGTAGATTTTCTTGGTTACGTCTTTGTCGGCTCCCGGAGTTTTGCCGTCCCGCTCGAGGACTAGGAAAGTCGTGTCTGTGATGGCGGCAATTTCGCTAACGGCCGTGCCTGTTCCCTCCAGAGGGTAGAGGTATTCCCTAAACTTGCCCGTGGTCAGGTCATAGAAGAGTATTCTGCAAACGGTCGCAGTCTTTTGAACGTCTTTGTTTGGGTTCAAAAGCGGCGACTGCATGATGCCAACCAGATAGTTCTGATTGGGCGTCAGCGTCAGCCCCTCCATGCCGCGATTGGGGCGCCGATGTTTGTAGACTTCTGGCAGCTTTTTGCCACCGACTCCGCTCCCAAAAGGATTTAGCCACTCGATGGCCTTGCCGTTGGCGTCGAAGTGGATCAAGTGAGGTCCATATTCGTCGGCAACCCAAAAACTGCCATCTTTGGCCACCGCAATGCCTTCTGGATCGATGCCCTTGAGATCCGGCGCTATCTGTTTGCCACTGAGATCGTAAGCTTTTTCTCCTGTTCCCCCCAAATCAGATGGATTGGGGATCCCCGTGAGATTTTTGCCGGTTTCGTCTTGCAGCAGGATGACTTTGTCTAACTTGAAGCCCTCGCCCTCCAGGGATAATCTGGCAACTTGAGGGGTAAAGTCGGGCTTAGGAAAGATCTTGTCGTTGGATTCAGCTCCGTCGATATTGGGGCCGCGATCGGTGAGAGCATAGAAGTACTGGCCATCAAAGGCAAGGCCAGAGCCAAACCCGCCATTATAGATTTTGACGCCGTTTTCCGTGGTTAAAAGCAGATCCCGCTTGGGAACGGGAGCCTTTTCGGGGAGGCTTTCAATGGCCTCTGCCGGGCTACTGCTGTAGGAAGAAGTTAAAAAAGGGAGGAGCAAAAACAAGACTGCAGTGCGCAGTTGCTTCATTGGCTGAGCCTCCAGAAACCTTGAAAAAGTATAGACAAAAGGCCCGAGCGGCCTCGAACGGAGGCAACGCCGTCCTAGAGTATCAACGTTTGGCCAAAAACTGTCAAGCTGCTTAACGTTTGCGGCTCTACCAACGGGAGGCTGCGCTCAGGGCCTGTCCTGGAGGCATGATCTACTTCCAACCGGCCCGATCCATAACCATCAGGGCATCGGGGGTCACGCGACCGATGCTGGCGGCGTTGATCGTGTCTCCCTTGAAGGTGCCAAAGCTGGCCACCACCGAGTCGATCTCAGCCCCCGGCAGCACCGGGTACTCGTTGTTGCTTTGGGCAAAGATAGCCTGCGCTTCTGGGCCGGAGAGGAACTCCAGAAACTGGATGGCCGCCTCTTTGTTGGGAGCAGTTTTCAAAATTCCGGCGCCGCTGATGTTGACGTGCGTGCCGCGATCTTCTTGGTTGGGGAAGAAGACGCCCACCTTTTCCGCTACGGCCCGATCTTCAGGATTGTCGGATTTGATCAAGCGCGCCAGGTAGTAGGTGTTGGCTAAGGCTACATCCCCCACGCCAGCAGCTACGGCTTTGATCTGATCGATGTCTCCCCCTTCCGGCGGGCGGGCAAAGTTGGCCACTAGGCCGCGGGCCCACTTTTCGGTTTCCGGGATCCCATGCGCCAAGATGATCGAGGCCGTCAGAGATTGGCTGTACACATTGCTGGAGGAGCGGGTGAGCACCTTGCCCCGCCACTTGGGGTTGGCCAGATCTTCGTAGGTGGAGAGCTCCTTGGGATCCACCTTGTCCTTGTTGTACATGATCACCCTGGCCCGCTTGGTGAGGCCAAACCAGTAGCCCTCCGGATCCCGCAGAGACTCGGGAATATTTTTGGAGAGCGTCTCCGACTGAATGGGCTGAAAGAAGCCTTCGTTCTGGGCACGCCACAGTCGGGCGGCATCCACTGTCATGAAGATATCAGCGGGGCTGTTGGATCCCTCGCTGCGGATGCGCTGGACGATCTCGTCGGCTTTGCCCTGCACCCAGTTCACCGTAATGCCCGTTCTCTGCTTGAAGAGGTCGTACAATTTTTCGTCTGTGCCGTAGTGCCGAGAGGTGTAGAGGTTCACCTCCCGGTTGGCGCCGCGGGCCGGACGCCCCAACGAGCCTGCCGCCAAGGCTACAGAGCCCAGAGCGGCCCAGCTGACAAATTGCCGTCGCGATAAGCGCATACCCAACTCCTAAACTCAAAAACATTTCAAGAAAGGCTGCTGCATTGACCCAGTCAGCAATGCCTTTACCCGAGAAAGCACTTGAAAGTCCCTCCCCTGAAAGCAGGGGAGTTTTCCCAAATGCCGGCCTTTTGATCTTTGTCTAGGCCAAGCTTATTGAGATTTTTATTCAAGAATTTTGCTCTGGGGCAATGATAGAGGATCCTAAGTACCGAGTCAAGCTGTTGGGAGTTGTTCTCATCTTTGAACCGTTTGGCCTCAGATCCGCCAACTCTCGCTGGAAACAAGAGCCAAGGTCGCTCCTCATGCGGCTGGCCGGGCAAGGGGATCCCTTACTGGAATATTTTGGGTAGGTCGGGGTTTTAGAGCTGCCTTGGGTATAAAGGGAGCAGGGTGGATGGTGGAGTATGGTGGGCTCCCCTTCTCAAGGGCCGGATGAGCAACTGCAAGACAATGGCCGGGATCCAGGTGCTTTCCTCCTAGTCTGTGGCTACAACGACTTGGCAGCGTTGACGCTGCAGATTCTGGAAGACTTTGGACAGCGCGCGGTGGTGGTGGCTCCTGGCCCGCGGCCTTCTTTGTTAAAGGAACCGTGGCAATACGTAGAGGGGGATCCCCATCAGCCGGAGGTGCTGCGCCGGGCTGGGATCGAGCGGATCAAGGTGGCGCTGCTGCTGGAGGACAACGACCAGGCCAACTTCGAGCTGGCCCTCTTGATTCGAGATCTCAACCCGCAGGCGCGCATTGTCTCTCGTCTGTTTAACACCGGCCTTGCCCGCTACCTGGACTCGATTTTGCCGCAGCATTTTTCCCTATCGGTTGCCGGCTTAGCGGCTCCGGCCTTTGCCCTCAAGGCTGTCTCGGACGAATTTGTCGGCTACTTCGAGCTGCCCCAGTTGGAGGCTCAGCCGGCCACGATGCCGCCGGAGCTGGCCGATCCGCTTTATTTGGGCGCCCCCCAAGAGACCACCCTCTGGAACGTGGTGGAGCTGACCATCGGCTACAACTCCCGTCTGCTGCACATGCCCCTCGCGGAACTGGAGGAAACCTTTGGGGCGCGGGTGCTGTTCCACTACCCGGTGGACGGGCTGTCCGACTTTTCCGAGTTTCGGGTTTTCGACGATTTCGACCACGAGGCAGAGCTGCTGGAGGGGGATCGCATTTTGGTGATCTGCGACCCCAGATCCTATCTGCAACTGTTGGAGCGCAACGGGCGGCGCGGCTCTTCGCGGGCCCAACGCTGGGCCAGCGGACAGGCGCAAGACAGGCGACAACAACGGCGAGGCAAGTCGTTCGGGCGGGGCCTCCTATCTTGGCTGCGCAGAAGCCTGCAGGGACTGCTGCAGGTCAAGCCCATCGTGCATACCCTCACCTTCACCTTGGGGGCGATGTTGGTGCTGGGGGTCATTAATTTCAGAATTATCGGCAAATCTGTGGTTGACGGGCTGCTGCTGACCATCGTGGTGTTGACAGGGGGGTATGGCGACATCGAGGCTTTTCAGCAGGCGGAGACGCCGCTGGGGGTGAAGGTGGTGGCGGTGGTCATGACCTTGGTGGGAGCTGCCCTGGTGGGGTTGATCTACGGGTTGGTGACCGACAAGTTGGTGAGCAGCCGCTTTGGCTTGGGCCGAGCCGCCCGTATGCCCAAAGCGGATCATGTGGTGATTGCCGGTTTGGGGCGGCTAAGCTACTTGGTGCTGCAGTTGTTGCGGCAGATGGGCTATGAGGTGGTGGTGGTGGAGCCCGACAGCGACAACCCTCTGGTGGAAGCGGCGGAACGGGAGGGGGCGGTGGTGATTCGGGGCAACTACGCTCTGGCCAGCACGCTGCAACAGGCTCGCATCCAAAGCAGCCGCTGCCTGATCTGCACGACGCCTGACGATCTCACCAACCTCGAGACCGCCCTGACCGCCCACAGCCTGCAACCGGGGATCCGCACCATCTTGCGGGTTACCGATCCCCAGGTGGCGGCGCGGATGCAGCGGCATCTGCAGACGCTGGGAACCAGCTACAGCACCACCGCCCTGGGGGCGCGCGCTTTTGCCACGGCAGCGCTGGTGGGATCCGTTTACGGCACCTTAACTTGGGAGGGGGAAACGCTGCTGGTGACGCTGCTGGAGGTCTCGCCTTCCAGCCCTTACCTGGGGCTGTCCCTGCGGCAACTGGCCCAGGATTACGACCTGGCAATTTTGCTGCATCACTCCCGACCGGGCCGGCCCTGTGTTTTCCCCAAGATCTGGCAGAAAGAGGGCGAGACGGTGTTGAAGCGGGGGGATCGCCTGTATGTGATGGGGACGGTGGGATCCCTGATTCGCCTGGCCCAGGGACGCCCTCTGCCGCCGGAGCTGTATCAAGTGCGCCTTTTGGAATGTCGCAACCCCTACTTTGAAGACGAGATCCTCTCCACCTTGGCGTTTTATGCGCGGCTGCCCAAGACGGCCCTGAAGCCGCTGTTGCGCTGTCTGCCGGCGGTGGTGAGCCCCCCTCTCCCCCGCGACAAGGCGATTAAGTTGGCCCGCCAACTGCGCAAAATGAGCACCGAGGTGCAGGTGTTTGCCCAGGTGCAGTCCGGCGAGCGGCGGATCCTTGAAGTCCTCTAGGGCTTTTCGGCCACAAGACGCACAAAGCGATTTTGCCCGTAGAGCTCCTGGGCCACGACTCTTAAACCAACCTTCTCCAACAGCCAGGCCAAGTCCTCGGCGCTGAAGCGGTTGTGCTCGTAGAAGTGGGTAAATTGATCCACCAAGGTATCTAGGGGGGTGTCCGGCTGAAACAGTTGGGCCTCGGTGGCGGCATCGAAGTAGAGGCTGAGGGGGGCGCGCACCCAGTCCACTAGCAAAAATCGTCCCCCTGGCTTGAGTAGACGCCGCACCGCTTGCAACAGGCGCACCGGCTGCACCATCTCGTGGATCACCACCACCGCCTGGGCCGCGTCAACGCTGCTATCGGGCAGGGGCAAATGGGGATCGTGGAGGTCCGCTTGCAGCAGTTGGATGCCGGGGATGTCTTTGAGGTCGGCTTTAGCCCGCTCCAACATGTAGGGCATCAGATCTACGCCGATCAACTGTCCGCCGGGGTAGCGCTGGGCCCACTGCCGGAGGACATACCCCGGCCCCGTTCCCAGATCCAGCAGGCAGGGCGCAGCAGGCAAGCAAGGCTCAACGTGCTGCTGCCAAAACCGCCAAAAGGCCTCGTTGAAGCGCCCAGGAGCCGTGGCCAGCATGCGCTCGCAAAAGCTGGGGCCACGGTGGTGCTGGTAAAGAAGCTGAAAGGTATCGAGGCCGGTTTGGGGCATGGCTGAGCATTCTCAACGAATCCTGGGAACCAGGTCAGCAGCGCAGGAAGGGCATCGAAGCAAATCAAAAAGGAATGTCGGCCTAGCGAGCGGAAGAAGCGGTGGAGAAGTTGGCGATGCCCGTCTCTAGGTCGTCAAAACAGGTCAAGACCTTTTCCATGGAGGTGAGGCTGAGGACAAGGGAGACACTTTCGGGAACGCAACAGAGGCTGAGGTTGCCGCCGGCAGCCCGGCACTTGCGCAAGGCCGAGATCAGCACTCCCAGGCCGGAGCTATCCATAAAGGTAACCGCCGACATGTCGATCAACAGGTTGTGGTAGCCAAAATCCAAAACCTGCTGCAGCAACTGCCGGACTTCAGAAGCGGCTTTGGCGTCAAAGCGACCCTCTAAGGGCACGATTGCCAGCTTTTGCCCCTGGGGGGTTTCGGCAGTACGGATGCGCAGCTTAAAATCCATCGTTTCCAGTCAAGACCTCATGCCCCACCTTAGCACCATCGGTTGCTGCTATTACCCCCTCGGCAGGAAATCCCTCTTATGCAGAAAGAGAGGGTATCCCTCTTTGCCATGGCAATTTCCAACTGGTTGAGATTGTCTGCGGGGCCCAGCGTTGAGGCAGCTACCCTCACTTCCTCTTCAGACGGGGAGCAATCCCTCACCCCCTACCCCTCTCCCTTTGGGAGAGGGGAGCTAGCCGCTCCGCCTGCAGGCAGAGGGATCCAACCTTGGCTCCCCATCTCAGATCCTGGCCGGATCGAGCGCATAAGTCGGCTCGAGGGCGGGAAGGGACATACGCAGGCGAGGACGGTGCATGGCCAGCAACTGGGCCAGGCGCCTGCGCAGCTCGGTTCGCGGCACAATTGCGTCGATGAGCCCGTGGGCCAGCAGATATTCGGCCGTCTGGAAGCCCTCCGGCAGCTTGCCCTTGCCGATGGTTTGCTCAATAACATTGGGCCCGGCAAACCCCACCTGGGCGCCGGGTTCGGCCAGGATCAAATCCCCCAACATGGCAAAGCTGGCAGTCACCCCCCCATAGGTGGGATGGGTGAGCACAGAGATGAACAATTGCCCGGCCTCGCGGTGCCTTTGCAGAGCGGCTGCCGTTTTGGCCATTTGCATCAAGCTGAGGATCCCTTCCTGCATGCGGGCTCCCCCCGAGGCGGAGAAGATGACTAGGGGCAGGTGATCGCGGGTAGCTCGTTCGGTAAGACGGGTGATCTTCTCGCCCACCACCGAGCCCATGCTGCCGCCCATAAAGCGGAAGTCCATCACGCCCATCGCCACTGGGATCCCTTCCAAGCTGCCCAGCCCGGTCAAGACGGCATCTTTAAGTTGGGTGCGCTCCTGATAAGAGGCCAGTCGCTCGGCGTAGGGCTTTTGGTCGAAAAAGTGCAGCGGATCGGTGGGGGCCAGGTGCTCGTCAAGGGGCTGCCAGGAGCCGGGATCCAAAAGCTGCTGCAGCCGCTGCGGGGCCGTGATGCGATGGTGATAGCCGCAGCTCGGGCAAACCTGCCAGTTCTGCTGCAGATCCTTGGTGTAGGTGAGGGCGTCGCAAGCCGGACACTTCTGCCACAGGCCGTCGGCGATCTCCCGCACTTGCCGCTCTTTGTCGAAGGGGCTGCTGCCGGTCAAGTTAAGGGAAGTCTGCTTGCGCCGCTCGGCAAACCAATCCAGTAAAGACATAGCCGCTGAGGTACCCCCCTAGCTAGGGATGGCCAGAGCTGAATCTGTAAGCCCTGCCGGTGAGCTGCGAAACTCATCTTAACGTTCTCAAGCTATCAAAGAATCGCCAAGCTGGAAATAGAGACTTGCAATAGCCCATGACCGCAGAAACCCAGTGGCAGGTGTTGACCACAGGGGATGGATCCCTGACCTTTTTCTCCCAAGAGTTCGGGCAGGCTTTCCATAACACCAGCGGCGCTGCCCAGGAAGCGCTGGAGAAGTTTGTCCGCCCTTGCCGGCTGGATCGCCTGCCGTTGGAGCGGGATCCGGACGATCCCATTCGCCTCTTGGATATTTGCTTTGGCCTCGGCTACAACTCCGGCCTGGCCTTGGAGACGATTTGGCAGGTGCGGCCCGATTGCCCTGTGGAAGTCATTGGCCTGGAGCGATCCCCAGAGGTGCCCCGCCAGGCCTGGCAGGTGGGGGTGGGATCCACCTGGAGCTTTGGCCAGGAGTGGCAACACTTGATCGAGCAGGGATCCTGGCAATCGCCGCGCTGGCGGGGAACCCTGCTGTGGGGAGATGCCCGGCAAACCCTGCTCCAGGTGCCGCCGGGATGGGCGGATGCGGTGTTTTTGGATCCCTTCTCCCCTTCGGTTTGCCCGGAGCTGTGGACGGTGGACTTCTTGCGGGCAGTGGCCGAGCGAATGCGCCCCAGCGGGATCCTGGCCACCTATTCCTGTGCGGCGGCGGTGCGGGCGGCCTTGCTGGAGGCGGGGCTATTCATTGGCTCGACGCCGCCGGTGGGCCGCCCCTGGCCGGGCACGGTGGCCTCGCCCCAACCGCATCACCTGCCGCTCCTCTCGCCCATGGAGTGGGAGCACCTGCGAACCCGCGCCGCGGTGCCCTACCGGGATCCTACCTTGCAAGGGGATAGAGCCCAGATTCGGCTGCAACGCCAGCGAGAACAGCAAACTTCACCCCTTGAGCCCACTTCCGCCTGGAAACGCCGCTGGCCTGTGCAAGCCTAGCGACCGGAGTGCAGATCTGGGCAGCTTTTGCCGGAATTGCTGTCTGAGTGTATCCAAGACACCTGCACCAGTCCCGTACCCTTACGCAAGCTGCCGTGTCTTGACAAAGTTAAGCTAAAGTGAAGCCCTCTCTCCGGTGAGCTGCTATGTCTCCTTCGGCCTCTGCCGGTACACTGGTTGTCCTTTGTGCTGAACAGCACCGTGTTACCCTGCAGTTCTTGGCTCGCCTCTCTCGAGCTCCGGAGTTAGATCTGGAGCAGCGGCGTCTCTGTGTGCAAAGGTTGCGGCAGCGCCTCTCCCGCCACATTCAACTGGAGCGCCATGTCCTTTACCCGCTGCTCAGGACGGCTCTGGCGGCGGATCCCCACCGCAGCGCCCAAATTGACCGGCTGGAGCAGCAGTTGCGGGATCAGATCCCGGAGCTGACGCGCTTTTTGCACCAGGCGGAGCGCGACCCGCAGCAGTTGGATCCCACTTCTGCTCTTCACTTCTATCGGCAGTTGCGGGCCCAGTTCGAGCAGGAAGAGAAGCTCTTGCATCCCCTCTTTGCCCAGCATGTTTCCCCCGCTGCAGAGCAGCAGCAGTTGCGCCTGTTCCGCAAGCGCCTGCAGGCCAGCGCCTCCAGTTCTGCTGCCGGTCGTCGCCCCAGCTTGGAGGAATGGGAGCGGCAGGCAGTGACTCGCCCTGTCTTTCCCCACGAACGCCTTTGGCCTCCGCAAGGTAGCACGGCGTCGATGGCCACCCCTTAGCCAAGGACGGTCTTGTCTTTGGATTTTGCCTTGGGTAACTTTCTGCTGGTTTTGGCAAGCTGGCTTGTGGTACTTTTTCCCCAGCCGACCCCTTGCATCGATGCAACCTTGGGATCCCGAAACCTACATCGATCAGAGGGCCCAACTCCTGCATCCCGACCATCGAGCGGAGGTGATCGAAAACTTCGCCCGCTTCTTGCCCCTTGCTCAACAGCTGCTGGAGTTTCCGTTGCTGCCGACGGTTGAGAAGATGAGCCTCTAACCCAGCCCCTCTCCTTTGTCGGCCTGCCAACATCCCTGCCCTTTGGCGTACAACTGGTGGCTGCCCCCTACCAAGAGGCCAACCTGTTGCGGGCCGCCGCCCATCTGGAAGCGCTGGGGATCCCGGATGCGCGGCCTGCCTGAGCCAGGAGATGCTCCCTCTAGGCGCGTTTGAACCATATCTAGTGTTTTAATTTTGAATCCTTTGCTCCAGACGCTAAATTTATAATCCCCTCGATAGGGGTAAAAATGTGCCACTCTTGAGGGCCGCTTTTGCCCCTTTGTTTTTGCCAGAGAGTTTGAATCTTGTCGGGGCAGGACGTGAGCTGTTTGCCCAGAGAGAGGAAAATCTTAAAGTAAAATTAATCCCACGGTTGTTGTAGCGAATAACCTCTTTTCCGGCTTGGGTCGATAGAATGAGCGGCATAAAATGGACATGGCACCCCCACCTGGACTCTGCATTATGGATCACCCTACTTTTCTGGCCCAGCGCTACACGAAACTGTGCGAGGCTTATCTCTCGCTCAACGAAGCCTTCGCCAAATTAGATCACTCCCACAGCCGCCTGCAGAAGAGCTTCAGGAGGCTTCTGGTCACGGCCCGGAAAGCTTTGGATGAACTGCCTATCCTGCGGCAGGACGTCGAACAGTTACAACAGGGCGTCGAACAAAGGGATCGCTTGGTCCGTTCCCTGCGAGAAGAACTTCGGGAGAGAGAAGCTCGGCTGGGCGAGCTGATTGCCAACTATGACCAAGTCTGTCACGAGCTGGAGTCCACCAAAGCAGATCTGTTGAGCGCTCAGGCGTTGATTGAAAAACTGGAAGCAGAGAATGCCCAACTTTTGCAACAGTTGAGTCGCCTCACCAGTTTGGAGGAGGAATTGGCCAGCTTGACAGAACGGCTGAACCAAGCAGAGGCAGCCCGCCAAGCGTTGGAGGCCCGCAACCGTGAGCTGGAAGCAGCCCTGGGAGAGCGAGATCGGCAAGTGGATAGCCTGCAAGCGCGGCTGGCGCAATTGGAGCGAGAGAACGCCTCGCTGAAGGCGCAACTGTCGCAGGTGGCTGACCTGCTTACCGAGGACTCGATCAATCTCCTGCAAGAAACCGAGAATGCCGTCAAGGCCGATGAGGAGGTGCTGCCCCTGGTGCTGGCCTCGCTGCCAGAGACTGAGCGCCTTATGCAAGAGGCCGAGCAACTCCTCTCCTCTTGCTCAGAGCTGGTCCAAGTGAAACCACAAGCGGCTTGATCTGAGGGTTAGCCTTCCAGCCAGGGCTGACAACTGCACACCAGGTGACGATCCCCGTAGGCGTTGTCAATGCGGCTGACGCTGGGCCAGAACTTGCGCTCCTTGACCCACGGGAGGGGATAGGCGGCTAGGGAGCGAGGGTAGGGGCGATCCCAGTGGTCGGCAGCCACTACCTCGGCGGTGTGGGGGGCAAGTTTAAGGGGATTGCGCACGGGATCCATCTCGCCCCGCTCGATGGCAGCAATCTCCTGGCGAATGGCGATCATTGCCTCACAGAAGCGATCCAGCTCTTCTAGGGATTCGCTCTCGGTGGGCTCCACCATCATTGTCCCCGGCACCGGCCAGGAGATGGTGGGGGCGTGGAAGCCGTAGTCCATTAGCCGCTTGGCTACATCCTCCACCTCAATGCCGGCGCTTTTCTTGAGGGGGCGCAGGTCCAGGATGCACTCGTGGGCCACCCATCCCCCCGGCCCTTTGTAGAGCACCGGGTAGTAGGGATCCAGCCGCTTGGCGATGTAATTGGCATTGAGGAGGGCCACTTGGGTAGCTAGGGTAAGGCCGGCGGATCCCATGAGGCGGATGTAGGCCCAGGCAATGGGCAGGATGCTGGCACTGCCCCAGGGGGCGGCGCTGACCGGGCCGTTGCAGCCGGGCAAAAAGGGGTGGCCGGGCAAATGCGGCAGCAGATGACGGGCAACGGCAATGGGCCCCACCCCCGGCCCGCCGCCGCCGTGGGGGATGCAGAAGGTCTTGTGCAGGTTGAGGTGGCAGACATCGGCCCCCAGCTCCGCAGGGCGGCAGAGGCCCACCTGGGCGTTGAGGTTGGCCCCATCCATGTACACCTGCCCCCCGGCCTCGTGGATCATCTGGCAAATCTGGCGGATCCCTTCCTCAAACACCCCATGGGTGGAGGGGTAGGTAATCATCAGGGCAGCCAGGCGTTCCCGGTGCTGCTCCACCTTGGCCCGCAGGTCTTCGAGGTCGATGTTGCCGGCCCTGTCGCAGGCCACGCTCACCACCTGCATCCCCGCCATGACAGCGCTGGCGGGGTTGGTGCCATGGGCAGAGGTGGGGATCAGGCACACCTGCCGCTGGCTTTCCCCTCGCGCCTGGTGGTAGCGGCGAATGGCCAGCAAGCCGGCGTATTCCCCCTGAGATCCGGCGTTGGGCTGCAGGGAGACGCCGGCAAAGCCCGTGATCTCCGCCAGCATCTGCTCCAACTGGGCAAAGAGGGTTTGATAGCCGCGAGCTTGTTCCAGGGGCACAAAAGGATGGAGCTGGGCAAACTCCGGCCAGGTCATCGGCAGCATCTCGGCTGTGGCGTTCAGCTTCATGGTGCAGGAGCCCAAGGGGATCATGGAGTGGACAAGGGAGAGATCCCGGCTCTGCAGGCGGTGGATGTAGCGCAGCAGCTCCGTTTCCGAGTGGTGGCGGTTGAACACCGGATGGGTGAGGTAGGGAGTGGTGCGCAAGAGCTGGGGGGGCAGGCTTTGGTTGGCATCCAAACCCAGGCCCTCGACATCCCAGGCTGGCTCTTCAGAGCCGGCAAAGATCTGCCAGAGATCGCGCAGATCCTGAGCGGTGGTGGCCTCGTCCAAGCTAATCCCCAGGGTCATCTCGTCGATCCGGCGCAGGTTGATGCGCCGCTGGGCGGCCCGCTCTTGGATCTGCCCAACCTGGGCGGGGGACTCTGCCCTTACCCAAAACGTGTCGAAGAAATACTCTGGCCCCACCCTGTAGCCCAGCTGGCGAATCGCGGCCGCTAGGTGATGGGCCTGGCGGTGGATGCGTTCGGCGATTTGCCGCAGGCCTCGGGGGCCGTGATAGACGGCATACATGGAGGCCACCACGGCCAAGAGCACCTGGGCGGTGCAGATGTTGCTGGTGGCCTTGTCGCGGCGGATGTGCTGCTCCCGGGTTTGCAGAGCCAGGCGCAGGGCCGGCCTGCCCTGAGCATCCTGAGAGATCCCCACCAGGCGCCCCGGCAGCAGCCGTTTGTGGGCCTCGCGAGTGGCAAAGTAGGCGGCATGGGGGCCGCCGTAGCCCAGGGGCACCCCAAAGCGCTGGGTGGATCCCACCACGATGTCCGCCCCCCATTCTCCCGGCGGCTGCAGGAGAGTCAGGCTGAGCAAGTCGGCAGCTACGGCCACCACCATCCCCCTTTGGTGGGCCCGCTCCACCAGCTCGCGGTAATCCCGGATCTCTCCATAGGTGTTGGGATACTGCAAGAGCAATCCAAAGCCGTTCTCCAGCTCCAACTGCGAAGGATCGGCCACACGCACCTGGATCCCCAAGGGCTCTGCCCGCGTCTGCACGACGGCAATGGTCTGGGGATGGCAGCCGCGATCCACCCAAAAAACTGGGGATTGCTTGCCCGCTAAGGTGTAGGCCAGGCTCATCGCTTCGGCGGCGGCAGTGGCTTCGTCCAGCAGGGAGGCATTGGCGATCTCCATGCCTGTTAGATCGATCACCATCGTCTGGAAATTGAGCAGGGCCTCTAGCCGCCCCTGGGCGATCTCCGCCTGGTAGGGGGTGTACTGGGTGTACCAGCCGGGGTTCTCCAGAATGTTGCGCTGAATCACCGGCGGCGTCAGGCAGTTGGAATAGCCCATACCCAAAAAGGAGCGCCACACCTGGTTCTGGGCCGCCATCGCCCTCAGCTCCGCCAATACTTGTTGCTCGCTGCAGGGGGATCCCAGGCCCAGGGGTCGGCTGCTGCGGATGGCCGCCGGTACCGCCTTATCCACTAATTCCCGTAGAGAGCTCAGCCCTAAGGCGTGCAACATCTGACGGATTTGCTGGGCGTCCGGCCCGATGTGCCGCCAGAGGAAGAGTTCTCGCTGCTCTAGCAGCTCCAGCTCGGCATCGACGGCAGAGAGGGGTTGAGGCGTCTCCCGTCCAGAGGGGCTGAGGGGATGGAGGATGGTGGAGTCGGACATGGGGCAAAACAAAAGCGATGGAAAGTCGGTCAGCCGCCAAAAGGCTATTCCCCGATCATAGTTGTTAAAAATTGTTTCTGTCGGGATCCAAATTTGAATCTGGGTCTCGATTCGGGGGAGCGGGGATGAGACACTAAA
Organism: Synechococcus sp. RC10B2; assembly: GCF_047502635.1. Taxonomy (NCBI): domain Bacteria; kingdom Bacillati; phylum Cyanobacteriota; class Cyanophyceae; order Synechococcales; family Synechococcaceae; genus Synechococcus; species Synechococcus sp. RC10B2. The sequence continues at coordinate 12,908 of NZ_JANSHO010000006.1, read as the reverse complement.
TGGTCGGAGAATGTTAGCGACCTATCCCCTGAGCGTTGTCATGACTGCTTTCAACTCTGTCTGGAGAGGTGGTGCTATGCGTCGGCTCCTGTCCGCCTTGGTGTCTATCCTGTTGCTGCTCTGTCTGTGCTTGGTCCCCTTGGGGATCCCGGCGGTGGCGGCGGAGCTGCCGCCGGTGAAACATCTTGACACTCCCATCGACGTGAACAACACCATCCTGCGCAACTACCGCCAGTTGCCCGGCTTCTATCCCACCCTGGCCCGCATCCTAGTAAAAAATGCTCCCTACAACAGCCTGGAGGACATGCTGCAGATCCCAGAATTGACGGAGCAACAGAAGGCCTTGATCAAGGCGAACGCGGAGAACTTCGTGTTTGGGGAGTACCAAGAGGGAGCCAACCAACTGGAAAACCGGATCAACCAGGGATACTACGGCTGATCCTGGCAGGGTCTGCAGGGGAGAAAGCTTTCTGCTTCTCTGCAGCTTTTATGAAGCCTGCGTCGACATACCCCCCATCCCTAAAGGGCGGGGATTCTTGTTCTTGGTTCCACGACAGCACTTACTAACTAGTGGCTAGTGGTTAGTAATTAGTGACGGGCCACTAACTTCTTCACCTACTTGTCACTACGCCAGATCTCCCCAAGCGTTCCCGAACCCCCCTCTGTCCCCTCGTACACGGGGGGATGAAAGGGGGGCCCAGTAGTTCCCCAATGGCCTTGGGAATTCCCCCGCTAGTTGTGAGACCCAAGGGGAGCTGCCCTCCTCAGTCTCTATCCCCCGTCGCCAGAGTACCCCGAAGGTTTTGATGGGCTTAAAATAGCCCATGGTGCTCATCGAGCCAAGTGGATGGAGCCAACTTCGAGAACATTTCCAACTGCTGTCTCGTCAGCCCAGGGAGATCCCCGCATCGCCGAGATCACGCAGCGGGGAGTGGCCGAGGTCTTCCCAGGGGGAGCGGCAGCCTTGGCGGAGCGCCTGGCCACCACCGATCGCCCCTTGCGGGTGAAGCTGGGCATCGATCCCACGCGGCCAGATCTGCACCTGGGCCATGCAGTGGTCTTGCGCAAGTTGCGCCAATTCCAGGATGCTGGCCATGTGGCCATCCTCCTCATCGGGGATTTTACAGCCCTGGTCGGGGATCCCACTGGCCAATCGGAGGCGCGTCCCCGTCTGACGCCGGCAGAAGTGGAGGAAAATGCCCGCACCTATCTGGAGCAGGCTGCCAAGATTTTGGACTTTGCCACCCCTGGCCGGCTGGAGGTGCGCCGCAACAGCGAGTGGCTGGCCCGCCTTACCTTGAGCGAGCTAATCGAGCTGCAGGCTCAGATGACGGTGGGGCAGATGTTGGCCAAAGAGGACTTTGCCCAGCGCTACCGCTCGGGGACGCCAATTTATCTCCACGAATTTCTCTACCCCCTCCTGCAGGGCTATGATTCGGTGGCCCTGGCAGCCGACGTGGAACTAGGGGGGACTGACCAGCGCTTTAACCTCCTGGTTGGCCGGGAGCTGCAACTGTGGAAGGGCCAAACCCCTCAATTTTGCCTGACGGTGCCCCTGTTGGAGGGCTTAGATGGCTACCAGAAAATGTCCAAGTCCAAAAACAACTACGTGGGCCTGACCGAGGATCCCCTCACCATGTACTCCAAGCTAGAGAAGGTGCCGGATCAGCTGGTGGAGCGCTACTTTGAGCTGCTCACCTCGGTGCCCCCCTCGGAGCTGCCGGCGGATCCCCGCCAGCGCCAGATCCTCTTGGCCAAGACCCTCGTGGCCCAATTTCACTCTTCTGAAGCCGCAGAAGAGGCGCAGCGCACCGCCCAAGCGCTGGTGTTACAAGGCAATCTCGTTGAAACGGGATCCATCCCCACTTTTGCCATCCAGTGCTTGTCTTACCCGGTAAAACTGAGCTACATCCTGCGCGAATCCGGCCTCTGCAAGAGCGCTGCCGAGGCCCGTCGGCAAATCCAAGGGGGCGCCGTGCGGCTGGACGGGCAAAAGGTGGAGGATCCCGACCTGGAGTTTGCCCAAGCCTCTGAGCTGGACGGGCGGGTTTTGCAGGTGGGCAAGAAGGCCTTCTGCCGCTTGGTGGTCGGCACAAACTAGTCAGCTTTGGTTTTCTCCCCTCACCCCCAACCCCTCTATGAGGGGAGCTCGATGGTTCCACAACTATTCAACAGGTGGGGATGGGCTTAAAGCCGAGCCCGGCTTTCTTCTGCTTGGTCTTGGCTGAGGGGTTAAACAGCGGCGAAGCTAACACGGGCTCTGGCCGGGGCCGGATCGATCTTGCCTCCGCCACAGCTTCGGCGAGCTTTTGCCGCACCAGCTCTTGGGTCTCCAAAATATTGGGATCCGCCGCCCATTCCGGGGCTTCTTTGACCGGATCGTCTTCGGAAGTGAATTCCAAATCGTAAACCTCGTTGCGGTAAGTGGGGCTGAAGCACTCCCAGGCGCGCAGGCTGTAGAAGTAGGGGAATAGCCGCACCATGCGCTCGATATCCAAGTGTTCGGCAAAGCGCCGAAAGGCTTCTTCTTCGGAAACCGGAAAAGGCGCATAATGCTCGGAAACAAACCACTGCAAAAACTTTCGCGCCTCCGGAACGATCTGCTCTGGGGCCATGGATCCCAGCGCTGCCGCGTTGAAGCAGTTGACCAAAAGGTGCTCCAGCAGCACAGCGTTGTACTCGGCAAAGCAGGTTTGCTCGCGGCTTTCTACCGGCTGCCAAGGCATCTTGCCGTTGGCGGCAATGAACAAGTGAACCAGGTCATGCGAGGGATTGGTTTGGATGGAGCCGTGCCCCTCCAGCTTGGCCCCGTCACAGCTAAAGATCTGGTACTGAGGGCTCCAGTAGAACTTCAGTTGCTTGGCCGCCATGTTTGACCGTCCTCCTCACCCAGAGGGATCCCTATTAGAGCTTACACCTGTGGACGGGTTCCCATGCACCTCAGGCGGCGTCTGCCCGCCTTCGGGAGAGGAGATGGGGGCAAAACTGGACTGCCAAGCTTTTTCTAGGCTGGCCGGCAAGCCTCTTGAAGCTCCCCAACCCCACGGGCCATGCTTCTAAAGCCAAAGTTAAACAAGGACGCTTATTTTAAAAAAACTGTCACCTCTGAAAGCCATCGCCTGAGGATCGACAAGTTTTTAGTATCTTTTTTTACTTGCAAGTGTTTCTTTCTACGATACTCTTTCGGCTCTCCCTATGGTAGCGTTACATCGCGATTTTGCCTTTTCTCTCGACCTTGTCTGTGCTTCCAGTCAATTCCCGCCAGGTCTTGACAATGCGACTTAACAGACCAGAAAACCGAGAAACTAGCTGGGTGATTGCCCTGATCCTGCTAGGGATCTCTATAGCCGGCTGTGGCTCTTCCAGTAGCACGGGGATCGACCCTGCTTCTTTGGGATCCCCAACTCGCCTGACTTTCAATGGGGCTCTGACGCGCAATTTCAGCGGCACCCAGGGGGAGATGGAGTTCAACATTGCCCTTTTGCAAAGATCCGCCTCAGCCGGTCACCCAGCTTTCCCCTGCCCAGGTCAGCCTACAGGTTAACCGGGTAACCGATCTGCAGGGCATCCCGCAGTCAGCCACAGTAACCCTGAGCCCCACTCGCATCGAGAATCCTCGAGCGGAGCTGGCCCGTCAGCCTTTGCTGATGGCCATTCTCATGGACGGCTCCGGCAGCCTGCTGGTTTTGGATCCCCAGTCCCGGCGCTTCTTGGCTGTTTTTGGGCTTTTGGATCAATTTCGCGCCACACCCCTGGATCTGGGGGCGGTGCTCCGCTTCGATAATCGAGGAGCTGGTTTTGGCGCTACCGCTCTCGGCCAGCCCTTGCGCACGGCCCAACTGCTGCAAGACTTCACCAGCGACAAGCAACTGCTGAGGCGGGGGGTACTGCGGGCAAATCCTGGTGGGAACACTGCCCTTTATGATGCCACGGTGGAAGCCGCGCGTTTCTTAAGCGACTTTCGCCCCAATGAGCCCTTCAACCGGCGCCTGGTGGTGTTCACCGACGGCATCGATAACGAGAGCACCCGCTCCATTGAGCAGACCACTCGGGAGCTCACAACGCTGGCCCGAGAGCGGGGGCAGAAGCTAACTGTGTATGTGGTCGGGCTGGGCGTTGACTTAAACCTCTTGGAGCTCCAGCGGCTGGCGGCGGCCACAGAAGGCACTTTTGTGTTGGCGCGGTTTGCCGAAGCTTTGGAAGCTCCCTTTGCCAATTTATTCCCTGCTGCGATTGGGGAGCACCGCCTACAGGTGCGGGCACAGGGCAATCTTCCTCTGCCGGTTGGTTTTTATCTTCTCAGCGGCGAGCTGAGGGTTGAGCGAGACGGGATCCGCTTGGTAACACCCTTCAACGACGCCGTTCTCGCCGTGGGATCCCCCTAGGGCCATTCTGCAGGCCGACAACATTCGCAATCAAGAGCGAGGCATAAGCATATGTTGCGACGACTGGGCATATCCAGAAGATTTTGGCGACCGGCTGCCCTTGGCCTGGCTGCCGCGCTTACAGGCTACTTAACTGTTTTTCTGAAAGGTTGTGGTAGTAGCGGCCCCAGCAATCCTTCTGGGGCGGGGCTGCCGACAAGGGATCCCGCTGCAGGCTCTGCGGCTGCCATCCTGGGGTTGGTCGTTGATCCCTTTGCTCAGCTTTGTGGCCCGGGATCCACGGCTGCCCTTTGTGCAGGCGGGCCGATCTTTTCAGTGGGCAACCCCGTTCAGCTAGTCGGCTTAAGCTCCCGCGGAGATATTCTGTCTCCCCCCTTAGCCACTGCCACCCTGGATAGCAACTTGCGGTTTACGATCCCCTTTTCCGGCTTAATTACGCAGCCGCCGGGGAAATTGGTTTCGGTGCAATCGAACCTCGTCAGGCAGGGACAGCAGGTCGGCCAATCGACACCGCTGCGGGGATTTGTTTTCAGCGCAGCCGTCGATGTTTCTCCTTGGAGCGAGGCTCTCTATCGCATCTTGTTACGGCAACGGGAGCGAGTGCCTTTTTCGAACTTAGCCCCCCCCTGAGCTTAGGGATTTGGAGAACATTTTGTTTGTCAGCGTACCTCTTTCCAGGACAGCCCGCAACCTAGAGGAAATTATTGCCGATATCATCCAGCAAGCGGATCGGCTGAGCTTTAATGAACTGCGGTTTGTCGAGGATCTGATTCGAGTTTGCTATGCCCCGGAAGGCAACCAATCCGATCAACCCTGTCGGCTGCGGATCCCGATACTGACCCTGCCGCCACTGCCCCCTGAGCCGCCGGCAACTTGGCCACCGGCTTCTCCTCTGGTTCCCATAACTCCTTCGCCAGCAGCAACACCTTCTCCCGAGGCTCCTGCCCTTCCCATCGTCATCACCAATAGGGCTTTAGTTCGTCTGTCGTCTGGAACTTTAGTATTTAGCAATCCAGTCACGGTGAGAGTGGACAATTTGTAGCTGTCTCGTTTGGAATCGAGTTCTGTTTTTTCTTTTCTGAGGACATTTCTTGAAAAAGCGAGGAGTGTTAGATGTTGGCCTCAAGACTTTCTACGCCCAACTTTAAGCAATCTGCTGGGCTATTCCGAATTCTCAGCCGCACTCTGGGATCCGTTTCCACAGCTTTGCTCGTTCTTCTTTTGAGGGCGGAGAGTGCCAATCCTGCCACATCGGGCAATATACCTCTGCAACATACTGTTCAAGATGAGCTGGTCTTTATCGACCCAGCTTTGCCCGATCTATCGATCTTGCTAGCAGGGATCCGACCTGGAACAGAAGTTATTCTTTTGGATCCTAACAAAGACGGGATCCAGCAGATCGCCGAGGTGCTGCGAGGTCGAAAAGGGGTTAGAGCCTTACACATCCTATCTCATGGCTAATCCGGCTCAATACAGTTGGGCAAAAGCATTCTCAACCTAGAAAACCTATCAGAATATGCAAGCTTGCTCTCGCAGTGGAAATCTAGCCTGACCGACGATGCAGAGATCTTGATCTACGGTTGCGAAGTGGCATCCGGTTCAGAGGGTCGTCTTTTCATCAAGGAGCTAGCCCATCTAACAGGAGCTGACATTGCCGCTTCTACCAACCTTACAGGTTATGCTGGATACAACGCAGATTGGATTCTAGAGGCTACGACCGGCTCTGTTGCCACTCCCACAATTTTTGTCGAAGGATCAGTAGAGCATCGTTACCGCCATACCTTACAGGTTGGCGCCACGCCCACCCTGGATGCTAACTTTGTTTTAACAAACATCCAAGTAGGCACTAACAAGCTTTCTCTCATTGGTGTAACCGAGCAAGTTGTTTTAAGAAGAGTCAACAACCCACAGGCATCAGGAACTTGCAACATTGTCTGGGTTGTTCATCCTGACACTCCTGGCAGTCTTGGAATTACAGCTATGGAGCAGGCTCTCTTAATCGATCCTATAAATCCGGTTATCAAGGCAGGGACAGATAATATTTTTACAAACCTCGACTCTGGCACTCGTAATATCAATAACATAGAAAGAGTTGACTTTATTACTCCAAGCGGCATAACTGCTCCCAGTGCCAATCTAAATAAAATCGGGTTTCTCCTTTTGGATAGAGGCGGCAATGACTCTTTTAAGATAGCCGCTATCACTAGTCTTGACCCTAACCCTGTAAATTATACTTACGGATCAGTTGTTGCGGTTGGAGCAGGTACTTGGTCACAGGGAACGACGCTTGTTCGAACAAATGTGCATAACGATCTGTGTGAAAGCGAGCCCCTAGATACGAATATTACGTCCAAAGTATTCAATCAAAAGCTATCGGGCGTTTTTGTAAGCTTCCAAGATCTAGGTATATCGCCTAATCAAACATTCTACGGATACTCGGTGGTTGGCAATGATGTAACCGGCTCAATTCAAAACTTCAACACCTTCCCAAAGAATACGAATCAAACCAACGGCGGCTGGGACATGACGGCAGGAGGGGGAATTGTGGCTTACAACCCTCTTGCCAATGACGACACTGCAACCACTTCCCAAAATACACCGGTCACCATCACGATTCTGTCTAATGATGTAGGGTATGTCTCTAGCTTGGATCCGAGTACCATTGACCTAGATCCGACCACTCCTGATCCGGAAACTACTCTGACAGTTTCCGGAGAAGGCACATATGTCGTCAACCTAGCTACTGGGGAAGTCACTTTTACGCCGGAGCCTAGCTTCATAGGTACCACTACCCCGATTAAGTACACCGTAAAAGACGCAAACAATCTAATTTCCAACGAAGCCACCATTACCGTCACAGTTACTCCAGCATCAACCCCGACACCGACACCGACGCCAACGCCAACCCCAACGCCAACGCCAACACCGACGCCAACGCCGACACCAATGCCAACCCCAACACCAGCACCCCGAGAAGAAGGGATCCGACTGGTGAAGCGGATCAGCGCCGTCAACGGCCTTCCTATCCGCGAGTTCTTCGACGAGCCCACGGATCCCAACGACAACCCAGGGATCCCTTGGCCGGGCGGGGCAGCCACCTTCCTGCAAGGCGCCATCAACCAGCCGGTACGTCCCGGAGCGCGGCTGCAGTTTGCGATTTACTTCCTGCTGGATTCGCCCGGCTCGAGGCTGACGGTGTGTGATCCCCTCGCCCCCGGTCTTGGCTATGTGCCGGGCAGCTTGTCTGTGACGCCGGCAGGTGGCTCTCCAGTGGCTCTGAGCGATGCGGTTGATGGGGATGCGGGAGCTTTTATCCCGCCGGGGCAAGCGGTGCCGCCGGCCTGTGGGGGCATCACCAACCCCAACGGCCTGGTGGTGGTCAATGTGGGGCAAGCCGGCAGTGCCGGGGCCATCCGCTTCGAGGCTGTCGTTCCCAGATAGAGGTAGCCATGACCTTGCAGCTTGACTGCTGAAGGCGACTTCACCCCCCTCTTTCGCAGCAACGCTTGCCGCCAGCAACGCTAGAATGCCAGGCTGAGAGCAAAAGCAGTGTCGGCAACGGGTGAAGACATGACACAGCGTGCCCAGCAGGGATCCGCAGTTGGCAGCAATCGGTGGGAGTGGGGAAGAAGATCACTCCGGCTGGTCTTAGCGGCTGTGTTGCTTTGGACGATTTGGCTGGGTGGGATCCCGGCCCTGGCGCTGCCGCAAGGGGATGCCATTACGGATCCGCGAACCCTCTTGCGGCGGGCGCTGCCCATCCAAGACAGTCGGATCTGGGAAATTGACGAGGCCATCACCAAAATCGAGGCCGACCTGAAGTACAACCGCTGGTCGGCGGTGCGGGGGGATGTGCGCCAGGTGGAGCGGCTCCTGGATCGCTATGCGGATCCCCTGCTGGCGGAGTTGCCCCCCGAGCAGGCTGCCGCCGCCTCTGAAGCAATAGCCGCCCTACGCCAGGAGTTGCAGCTCATCAGCCAGGCCACGGAGCGCAAATCCAAGGGCAAGGAGGAAGCCCGCGCCGCCTACGACCGCCTCATAGACGACTTGGGATCCCTGGAGAACAACTGGGTGGGGGCCTTCCCCTACGAGGTACCTGATGAGTACGCCGACAAGCCGCAGCTCCTGGGCCGGGCAGAAGTGGAGCTGAACACCACCGCCGGGCGCATGGTGATCACCCTGGATGGCTATAGTGCTCCAATAACTGCTGGCAACTTTGCTGACCTAGTGCAGCGGGGCTTCTACGATGGCCTGACCTTTGACCGAGTGGAGAAATTCTTCCTAGTGCAAGCTGGAGATCCCCCTGGCCCTGCCGACGGCTATGTGGATCCGGCCACCGGCAGAGTCCGCACCATCCCCATGGAGATCCGGGTCAAGGGTGAGGTAATGCCCCGCTACGGCCAAACCTTCGATCAACTGGGCCTGTGGGATGTGGAGCCGGCCCTGCCCTTTGCTGCCGAAGGGACGGTGGCCATGGCCCGCTATCCCGAGGATCCCAACAGCGCCTCTTCTCAGTTCTTTATCTTTATGGCCGAGCCGGATCTCACTCCCGCCGGCCTCAACCTCATGGATGGCCGCTACGCCGTGTTCGGCTATGTTACCGAGGGCACCGAGGTGCTGCGCAAGATCAAGCTGGGGGATCAGATCCTGAGCGCCCGGCTGATCTCAGGCCAAGAAAATCTCAGGAATGGGGCGTAGGGATTTTGCATCACTATCTCCTACCTTTGCCCTTTTGAGTGGCTAGAAGGCGCGGCTGAGGGCAGTTCCCGGGCCCTGAAACGCCAGCCAAGAGATCAGAAAGTTGGTAACAAACACCCCCAGCAACGCCGTCACCACAGCATCGGTGGTGGAGCGCCCCACCCCCTTGGCGCCCCCGCTGGTGGAAAGGCCCCAGTTGGAGCCGACAATGGCGATCAGAGACCCAAACACCATCGCCTTCAAACAACAGACGATCAAGTCCCAAGGGGCCAGGAGATTCTGAGCCGAGGTGAGAAACACCGTGGAAGGAATGTTGTAAACCGACGCGCAGATGATCATCCCCCCCACCAACCCCGTCAACAGGGAGAGGATGGTGAGCACCGGCAGCATCAGCCCCGCGGCCACTACCCGTGGGATCACCAGATAGTCCACCGGATCGGTGCGCAACAGGTAAAGGGCGTCGATCTGCTCCGTGACTTTCATGGTGCCCAGCTCGGCGGCAAAGGCGGATCCCACCCGTCCAGCCAGGATCACCGCCGTCACCACCGGCGTCAGCTCGCGGGCCAGGGCAATGGCCAAAACCCCGCCGATGAGGGAAGAAGCTCCAAAGTTGATGAACTCGCGCGCCAACTGAATCGTGAAAACGCCGCTGATCACCACCGCTGTGATCAAAACAATCAGCAGCGACTCCAGCCCCACCGCTGCCAGTTGCTCCAGCGTGTTGCGACGGTGAATGCGGCCCCGCAGCAGGTGCAAGGTCACCTGCCCGGCCAGGAGAAAACTGCTGCCCACCCGTTGGAACCAGTTCATGATCTCTCAAGAGGCCGATACGGCTGACGGCTCCGCCTCAGGTTCTGCCGGAAGCTGGAAGCTGGGGACAAACGAGGCCCGCGTCAAGGGTTGGTCGATCATCAGCCCTTCCCCCCCCAATACCTCGAGGGCACGCCCCTCGACGGAGATCCACACCCGCGCGCCGGGGTTCTGGCTGGTGGCCGTGTAGAGCACCTGCGCGATCCGGCTCATCATCGCCGTGGATCCCCCCCCTTGCGTGAATTCAGAAGAGAAATTGAGGAAAATATCGTTGCCTTCCACCCGCACATCCAGCAGCCGTGTCTGGGGAGGGATGGCGGTGGTGAGGTGGGGATCCCGGGGCCCGGCGATCAGCTCTTCCAAAGCCACACGGATGGCCTCTTGGGCGTCGAAGGCGCGCACGGAGCGCTCCTGCTGCACGTAGTAGATCGAGTTGTTAGCCGTGGTCAGCCAGTACAAAGAAAGGGTTTGCCGCGGCCCAATGCTGTACCACCAGGCTCCCCCCATCACCCCCACCCCCAGCAAAAAGCCCAGGATCCCCAGGGGCAGGGCCTGGTCGCGCCGTGGGCGGGAACGTCGCCCCCCCAATTTGCCAGAGCCAAGCTGTGCGGTACGCCCTCCGTAGTGATCCATCGCTGCCATTCCCCTGTCTTGCTTAGCTCTAGGGTAGCGAAGAAAGGCCCACCCTGCCGGGGATCCCCAAACCGGCACAGGCGCAAGCCAGCTTGAACTGGCTTCACGCTGGCCACAGCCATTCGCGACAACCAAGAGGCGGCGCGGCTGCTCTCCCGCCTGGACGAGGCCCGCATCGAGAAGCTCCTGGCAGAAGACGACCCTATCGACGAGAAGATTTAGCCCCAATGGGCGGGGATCCCTGCTAGGGAAGGGCGGCTCGCCGGGATCCCATCAGGGTCTCCAAGCTCTCGACCCGCACAAAGCCGATCACCTGCACCTGATCAGACCCTATCTCCAGGCTGAGCACCCGCACCAGGAGCCCCAGATCTTCTAGCTCTTGCAGATCAAACACCTCGTTAAGGCCGCCCAAAAACGCTGCCGAGATCTCATCGGGAACCCGCACAGAGCCGATGACAAACTCCGGATCCTGAAGCTGCAAGCGGCGCCCCTCCTCCACCTGGATCCCGGCGTTGAACACTACATCAACTGCTCGCGTCAGCGGGACGGAGTCTTTTTGCTCGCTGCCGCCTTCCTGCTCCACCAAGAGGGCAGAAAGTCGAAGGCGGTCAGGAGCCAAAAACTCGACCCGGGGTTTGCGCAGATCGAAGCGGCGGGGTTCGTCCCTAAGCCCGCCAAAGGGCAGATCTGCTCGGATATCCTGAAACTGTCTCAGCACCTCTGGCGAGTTGAGGGCAGCATTCAAGTCTTCTTCCCGCACCACCACCCGCACCGCCGCCTGCAGAGGACGCTCCAGCCGCAGAGGAGCCCCGCGGAAAAAAGAGGGGTCAATGGCCACCGGATCTGTTTCCAGCTCCAGCAGCTCTATGCGCGGAAACGGAGCCCTGTACAGCCCCCGCCCGGCAACCAACAACCGATCCGCCTGGCCGCTCAAAAAACGATAGTTAGGGCGGCTTTGGATGCGCACCTCCAAAACCTCTACCCCATCGAGCTGAGCGAGCAAAAGCTGCCGAGCCGCCTGATCTGCCAGGTAGCCTGCCCCTCCTCCCAAGCCCGCCAGCAACCCCACCAAAGCCGCCAGGATCTCCATATTTGCCGCTGTCACGTCTCCCCCACTCAGGTTAGCAGGGGGATCCCTGGCCCTCGTCAGGGATGCCGGCTAACGCAACACCTTAAGGGGACTAGCCTCAATAGGGCGATTTCCCAGGAAAGTTTTGGCAATTTTCAGGCCGTCCGCCATCACCGGCCGGTTGAGGGTTGGGTCATGGACAAATTTGACGCCGGAAGCCACCGTTGGGCGCCCCTCGCCCCAGGTATCCACAACTTTCAGAGTGGCAGCAGCAACCGGACGGCCATCGGCAAAGTAATCCACTACCTTCAGGGTGGAAGCTCCCACCGGGCGGTTGTCGATCTCGATCTTGCTGAACTTGACAGGGCTAGGAAACACCGGCGGGCCGGACCTCTCTCCTGACCCTAGAGCAGCCGGCAGGATCGGGTCGGCAGGCCGAGGAGCCAAGTTCAGACCGTTTCCTTGTCCCGTAGAGGTTTCTTGCTCCGGCAGCGGGCTGGAAAGACCACTAGGAACGGCCATAGCAATCTCCTAAGTTACAGAGGGAGCTGAAGGGAAAGGGGAGAAGAAACGACGGAATAAAACCGCCAAGCTGGGCGTCTTTAGGATCCCCGCAACCTCAGACCAGATTCTAAAAATATTCTAAACCATCGTTGGGCCTACGATCGGCTGCTCACACTCTGGCTTTATCCGTCAACTGCCGCTGAGGCACTCAGCGACGCTACACCTTCCCCGGTGCCATTGAGTCCGTATACACATTTGTAAACACTGTGTTACCCTTTGAAAGGACTTATCGGCAACTGAGGAGTGTTCGAGTAGCTGTGGTGAGTCAGCCAACTGTGGCTACGGATGACGCAGGCCAAGGGTGGAAAAAGCTTTTGGCGCGCTGGCGCGGCGACCTTATGGGCGGCTTGACCACAGCAGTGGTGGCTTTGCCGCTAGCGCTTGCCTTTGCCATTGCCAGCGGCGTTGATCCTAAAGCGGGGCTTTACACAGCAATTGTAGCTGGATTTAACACTCCCACCGCCTGAAGGCGGGGGATTCTTACGCAGTCCACAAAAGAACCCGTAACGGCGTTGTCAAAGCGCCTCTAGACAGTTCCTTCACGCAAAGCCCCAAGGTTCTGCTGACTTTCTTAAGCAGGTTGGCGGCAGCATTTGCCTCAGCGTTGACCAACCACCCCTTTGCCGTTTGGTACAGGCCCCGCTTGACACGCTTTCCAGAGGGTTTCCACCCGTCGGGTTTTTCACCATAAATTAGGTACAGCCTTTTAATTTAAAATAGGGTACAGGTATTCAAGAGGAAGGAGAGAA